>CAYZUV010000041.1:0-14893 GCA_964481245.1 uncultured Pseudomonadales bacterium | reverse complement strand
TTCTACCCGCGTTGTTTGAGCGGCAACTCGAGCACCATGCATTGTTCATGGCCCTTGGCGAAGCGGTTGCGCACATTCACTGCCTCATGACCCGAGGGGCGATGGCCCGTGAACTGGATGGTGAGCACTACCTATACCGCACGCTTTAAGCCCTAGGCACCCTACAACAGGGAACGCTCAAGCCCTCACAGGGGCTGCCTCGCATGACCGCCAGTATCAAAACACCGCCCGAGCCTGGACAGAGGCGCAGCGCCGGTCGCGGATTAAGTTCCCTTTTTCAGACCGTTGCCCCGCTGTAACCGCTGCCCCTTCGGGGCCTTGTCTACCGGCAACGCGTGCAACGTCTGCGAGTTCTCCTCCTAAGCCATCATTTACTCATCATTGACCCATCAGCCCTCCGGTGAATGCCGATGGAAAGACCCTCCCAACGGGCGTTGCAGTCCCTGTGCACCCCCACTGAAAAGTCGTACACTCGAACCCACTTTCCTGTACAAAGCGATCTAATGAAAACTATGAAAGTCTCCCTATTTTTGCCTGTTGGCCTCGTGTTAAGTGCTTTCCTCAACCTTGCCCAAGCCGAGCCCGAAGGAACAGCCGAGGGGGAATGGCGTTACTGGGGAGGGGACGAGCGGAGTTCGCGCTATTCACCGCTGACCGAAATTAATCGCGAGAACTTCAATACGCTTGAGATTGCATGGCGTTGGAAGAGTGACAATTTTGGTCCCAGCCCGGACTACATTTATCGAGCGACGCCACTTTATATCAAAGGCCGGCTCTACACGGTCGCCGGACAACGGCGGACGGTGGTGGCTATCGATCCGGGCACAGGGGAAACCTTATGGATGTGGCGTATGCCAGAAAATCCACGATGGCAGGCCTCAACCCGAAAAAACTACGGCAAGGGCTTAGCTTACGCCGAGGTGAATGGCCGAGATGTGCTCTATCTGATCACGCCTGGCTATTACCTTGTCGCCCTTGATCCAGCCACAGGCCTACCCCTCGCGGATTTTGGGATAAACGGCGTGGTCGATTTGCACCTGGGACTTGGGGACTATCCTGTTGAAGCGGATACGGGGGTCCTAGGTTCGGGCGACATCACGAGTTCATCTCCACCCATCGTCGTTAACGGCGTGATCGTGGTTGGCAATTCTCATGATCGAGGGTACTACCCCAACAAAAAGGAAAACATTCCAGGCCATATCCGAGGCTACGATGCAAAGACCGGCCGCATGCTGTGGCGCTTTAATGTCGTGCCGCAAGAAGGCGAATTTGGCAACGAGACGTGGGAATCTGACGCCTACCGATTCACAGGGAATATCTCAGCCTGGGCGCCTTTGTCTGCAGATTCCGCGCTCGGCTTGGTCTACATTCCCACGGACACTCCCACCAATGACTACTACGGCGGCGACCGGCCGGGCGGTAACCTTTTCGGCACCAGTATCATCGCGCTGAATGCCAAGACGGGCGAACGGGTCTGGCATTTTCAGATGGTTCATCACGACGTTTGGAACTTTGACAACCCCAACGCGCCCAAGCTTTTGGATTTAACAGTTAACGGTCAAACCGTACCCGCAGTTATCGAGTCCACCAAGCAAGGCTGGCTGTATGCGTTTAATCGAGCAACAGGTGAACCCATCTGGCCGATCGAAGAGCGGCCCGTGGCGAAAAGTGATGTCCCTGGCGAAATCCTGAGTTCAACACAGCCCTTTGTGACCCATCTGCCCCCTTTTGAATTGCAGGGCACCACAGAGGATGACCTGATCGATTTTACGCCGGCGCTTCGGGCAGAGGCGAAGCAGCTCGCCAGTGAATACCGAATGGGCCCGATGTTTACCCCACCCTCGCTGGCACAGGACCCGGACGGCACAAAGGGCGCCTTTGTAATGCCAGGCGCGAACGGAGGTGCGAACATTCCGGGCGGCTCAGCCACTGACCCAGAACTCGGTCTATTTTTTGTTGCGACAGAGCGAGGCCACAGCGTCATTTCGCTGGTCCCTGGGACAGAAAAAAATAGCAACGCGGGCTATGTCTCACTCGGCCCAGGCGGTATTCGTGGCCCTCAAGGGCTAGAACTGTTCAAACCCCCATATGGCAGCATCGTGGCCTATGACATGAACAAGGGCGAAATCCTCTGGCGCATCCCGAATGGCGACACGCCCGATCCGGTCAAAAACCACCCTGCGCTCCAAGGCATTGACTTACCTCGAACCGGTAAACGCTCTCATGCCACCATTTTAGTCACCAAATCGTTGTTGCTCTATGGAGAGGGGCGGCGAGGCGATGCACTCTTACATGCCGTTGACAAACAAACCGGCGAGGAAGTGGGGGTGATTCCGCTCCCTGCAACTACCAACACAGCACCGATGACCTACCAGCACCAGGGCAAGCAGTACATTGTGGCTGCAGTCGCCGGTCCTGGAGCCATCGGCGAGTTAGTCGCCTTGCGATTACCTGAGGACGATTTGTGAGGCCACCGCGCCGACTTGCGCTCAGAGAGCGAGCGCGTTGTTTACTTATAGCCGCCCTCTTTTCGGAGAGCACTTTCGCCGACGCGGAGGCAGCGAGATTCAGTCAAGCCCAAGCAGAGCTTGGGGCACGGGTCGCCGAACGCTATTGCGCTAAATGCCATGACACGACTTACTTTGCGGGCTCGCTGTACACTGCGGTTCAGGGGCAGCCCGTCGCTTATTTGCTCGACCCAATTCGAGCCACCATGCCACAGGACCGTCCAGGCATACTCAAACCCAGGCACACGGCGGCACTGATCGCTTGGATCATGTCACTGAATGGCGTTACGCCCAGCGATGTGGAATTACCGGAGGATTATGAGCGTCTTTCGGGCATGATCCTGCCAAAGACCTAACTAGGAGATCATCCATGAAGACCGGCTTAATCACTGTGACCCTCCTCATCTTGACCCTGACCTCATTGGCTGCCCAGGCGGCGCGCTTTGTTCGATACGAGGTGCAAGGCCAAGTGAGCTACGGCGAGGTGGTAGGTGACACCGTCTACGAACTCTCAGGCAGCTATTTGGCAGGTGCCAAGCGCACGGGCGCTCAACATGAGCTGGCATCGGTTACCCTCCAATTGCCTATTGACCCAGGTGAGGTATCCAAGATTCTTGGCACGGCGGTCAACACCAAACGACCGACCCTGACATTGCCCGAGAAACCCCATCCTCGTTGGTTTGCCAAATTTCCATCCTCACTGAATCCGGACGGTGGTGGCGTCATGCTACCTGCCGAAGCAGATAACCTGAACTACGAAGGCGAGTTGGTGGTTGTCATCGGCAAAACGGCGCGACACGTAACCGAGGAACGCGCCCTCGATTATGTATTCGGTTACACAGTGGGCAACGATTTTTCTGAAAATACTTGGTACGGCGAAAGAAAGGGCCGAGAGGAACCGGCTCGCCTCATCTCAAAGGGCTCAGATACCTGGGCCTGCCTCGGAAGTGAGATCGTTACCGATATCGATTATCGAAATCGTCGGTTGGTGACCCGTCTCAATAATGAGATTGTTCAGGACGGTAATACCGATGATCTCATTCAGGACGTTCCTGAACTCATTGCCTATGTGAGCCGATACATTACCTTGGAGCCAGGCGATTTGATTTACACCGGTACCGTCTTGTTTAAAGAGGATGCTAGACGAAGAATGCAGATCGGTGATGAATTAGAGGTTGCCATCGAAGGCATCGGTCGCGTTCGCAGCACCATTGTGCCCATGTTCGCCTCAGATCAATAATTCTCACGGTTAAACCCGAACGCTTATCCATGTCCAAGGAGTTGCAAATGAACTTCAAGTCCAGTGCTCGCCCTCTTCTGCTTCACTGTCTCATCCTCGCGCTCTTCTCGACGCAGGCCAATGCCGAACGACTCAATCAAACAATCCAAACATTGTCTTCCGGGCAAGCAGCCTTTGGCATTTTTTCCGGCGATCGATCCCTAGCCAATGCCCGGGCATTGGCAAGAGCGCCTATTGATTTCGTTCTTATCGATATGGAGCACGGCCCCTATGATGCCGAGTCTCTGCAGAGCTTTCTCTTGGGAATGACGGATAAGTCGTCGATTGCAACCAGCGGCAGTCTTGCGATGAACACGACCCCCATTGTTCGACTGCCCACCAACGGTCGGGAAATGAACCAATACCTGGTCAAACAAGTCCTCGACTTGGGCGTCTTTGGCGTGATGTTCCCCATGATCAATTCAAGGCAGGAGGCCCTCAATGCGATCGCCAGCATGCGCTACCCAAAGGCCGAGGGCGAAGTTGATGATGGACCTCAAGGTCTTCGTGGTCGTGCCCCCGGAAATGCCGTTTGGTATTGGGGAACGGGTTATAACGACTACCTGTCCAGAGCCGATGTCTGGCCCTTGGACCCAAACGGCGAACTCCTCGCCGTGATTCAAATTGAAACCCAGGAAGCGATCAGTCAGCTTGAGGACATCATCACCACACCTGGGGTCGGCGCGATATTTATTGGCCCAAGCGACTTGTCTGCGGATATTGGCTTGCCGAGATCGCATCCCAAAGTGGAGGCTGCCATCCAGACTGTCTTAGCGAGTTGCATCAAGCACAACATTGCCTGCGGGATCACTACCTCGCCCGATGACATCGAAGCGCGCACTCAGCAAGGCTTCCGCTTTGCGACAGTAGGTGGCGATGCCGGCATCTCACCGAGGACCGAGCGTGCGCTGGCCATCGGTCGTGAGACTGCTGGCCGCGAGTAAGGCATTCATCTCTTGAGTGCGGAGGCTGGGGCAACCGTGATCGCCAAGGTGGTTCTCTCAACACCGCGATCCGCCGAGGCTGTATTCGATGCCTGGACCAACGAGGCAGCGATCAAGCTATGGATGCCGCTCGCGCTTCAAGCCATGGGTTTGAGTGGTCAACTCACCGCCATCAGAACCCATCCAGTGCCGGGTGGGGATTTCTTGTTCGCAGATTCAAGGGCAGAGGGTGAGGCGAGACACTTCGGGCGCTACATAGAAATCGACTGCGCTAGAAGGCTGAGCTTCACCTGGTACACCGACGAGGCGGATGTTGAGAGCACCTCACTGGTGCGCCTGGACCTACGGACCACCCAAGCAACGGATGGCCAATCGGTGACATGGCTTAGCCTTGAACATATGATGGATGCGGAATGGAACGACTATGTCGAGCAAACCGAGTTAGGGTGGCGGCGTCTTCTTGAGGCCAGTTGTGTTGATACCACCGCACTGCGCGACTGATTTCACTGCCCTGCGGGGATTGAGATGCGATTATCTAGAGGAACGTGACGCCTCGGTGCCAGTCATCTAACCTACACAGCCCTTGCCTGACTGGAGATACCGGACAAGAGCCAGCCGACCACACGGGCTTTAGCAAAACGAGCAGGTTGCACAGGCGGTAGCAGGACAAGTCGAGATAAACAGAGCGGCGCAAATATGGGCTGCTTCGATACGAGCCATCAAACGATCCGCCACCCAAACCCTGGCCAAGGCCGTACAAGCCAAGCCACAACGTCCAAGAGAGGCATCCGTTATCAATGAAGAGCAGCGCGGAAGAAATCAAGATCATTGAGCAGGTCCTCAACCATCTCGATGATGACTCCACAGATCAACAAGCGGACTTGATTCGAGTACCAACCACCGAATACACCAGCCCCGACCGGCTCGAAGAAGAAATCGCTATTTTGTTCAGACGCTTCCCGCTCATCGTGGGTCACGTCTCCTCAATACCGAACCCAGGGGACTTTCTGACCCACGATGATACTGGGGTACCCATCTTGGTGACGCGAAACAAAGAGGGCGAGATCCAAGCCTTCCTCAACGTTTGCCGGCACCGCGGCGCCAGGCTGGAAGGGCAGGCCTGCGGAAAAGCAAACACGTTTTCATGCCCGTATCACGGTTGGACCTATGATCTTACGGGTCGACTGCGCGGCCTTCGAAAGGCTGAGCATTTCGGTGAATTTGACAAGGACGACTATGGGTTGGTCAAGCTGCCCGCGTTTGAGCGATTTGGCCTGATCTGGGTCAGGCCATCACCCATTGAACCTCACGAATCCACCCCCGACCCTTTGGACATCGACGCCTGGCTGGCCCCCATGGCTGAGCAATTGGCATCTCTGTCTTTAGACACTCATATCGTTTACAAAACATGGACGCTCGAGCGCAACATGAATTGGCACATCGCGCTCGAAGGTTTTCAAGAACAGTATCATTTTTGTTCCGCGCACAAACACACCGCCTGCTCAGCGTACTTAGATACGCAGGGCGTTTATCTTGATCAATATCCTCACGTTCGCCATGCCGTGCCGATCGCATCCATCGGGAAGCTGAAAGATCAGCCCGTTGATGAGTGGTCCTACCGGCGGCAGTTCATGACCCAAAATTATTTGTTTCCCTGCAACTTTCTGCAGGTGATGACCGATCACGTCTACGTCCACACCATCACGCCGATTACCAGCGATCGCTGCACTTTTAGTTGTTTAATGCTCATTCCTGAAACGCCGACGACGCCCAAGGCCGAACAGCACTGGCAAGCGAACTACGACGTTGTTCGTCGCGTCTTCGAAGAGGATTTTCAAATTGGCGAGGGTATTCAGGCGGGTCTAGCAAGCGGCGCCAACGACTTCTTCACCATTGGGCGAACCGAAAACGGCATCCAACTGGCAAGAAAAGCACTTATCGACGCGCTAGAGGGTCGGCTGACGCCTCAATGATCCTCTAAAGGCACCGACTCCGTCGATCGAGGGCAGCCACCTGTGAACTAAGAAACCGCATCGACGAAAAAGCAGGTATCAATACTGCGTCGTGTGGGCGTCCCATACCGACCTTTTGGCCAGCCGATGGGGATGAGTGCGATACTGGGCGTTTTCTCGGGATCGAGTCCCAATAGTCGGTCGATTTCTTCCCCGTGACCTCGGTGCGCGGTCGTGAGGGATGCACCAAGACCCACGGCACGACAGGCCAAAAGCACATTCTGGATCGCCGGGAAAAGTGCCTGACTCTGTGGTGCGCCTCGGCGTGTCCAACCCGCAACAAAGAGATGAATGGGCGCCTCGTGCAAATGCTCAGCCAAATACATCGCTGCGCGCATATTCTTTCGTTTGATCTCTGGATAGTTCGGATCTTTCGCAGCCTCTACCGCGGGCGCTATGTAGGCATCAAAGACGTCACGGTAGAGATCAGCGATTTTCGCTCGCTTGGTCTGGTCGGAGACCGCGACGAACAACCAGGGTTGACGATTACCGCCACTGGGCGCATAGGTCCCGGCCTCACATACTTTTCGAACGAGGGATAGGGGCACCGGATCCGGCTTCAGACGCCTGATCGCTCGTGTCGTTCGAAGCCCCTCAAACAGCCCCATCGACTCACCCGCAAGGGCCACGTCAGCCGCATTCCATTCCTTAATCACTGACTCACTCATACCTAACACGCCCCACGGGCCCAGGAAACACAACGGGCGAAGACATTCCCGTTTCTGCTTCACTCGAAACGCCAAACAGGTAATTATCGATCACGACATTTTTCAGCGTATGCTCGCTCACGTCACCCACAGGCACAGACCAGCGCCACTTAGCCTCCGAGGTCAGTCGCCAGTGAATTCGATAGCCCGATGCGCCTGGCACTCGCTCCCATCTCAAAGTCGTGTCGGGTGAGACTTGCCCCGTCAACGTCACCTGCCTGGGGGGCTCGGGCGCCGAGGCCAGCCCTGCCAGCGTGATCACATTCAATCCCGTGACAGATCGAGCGTATTCAAAGTCCACGCCATCCAGCGTATCCCCGTATCGAATGCCATTCTCGGTCCGAAGATCCTGATGCTGGCGATGATAGTGCTCGTTGGTCTCCATCAGTCGAACCGCTGGGTAACCGACTTCGTTAAACGGGCGATGGTGACCCCCTCGACCAAATCGATCGAGCCGATACACCATCATGACATCCAAATGAGGCAGATGAGCGTCTGCCAGTGATTCAATGTAGCGAGCAAGATTTCGAGATGGGCCATCGTTCTCTCCTCCGAAAAAGCGACGCCAACGACGCTCTTCCTCCGTCTCCATGGGGCGTGTGGCCTCTGAGAACACGCGGACCGTTCGGTTATCGACGACCCCATTCTGCCCATAAATATTGCCAATCATGTCGTTGTTCAAAACGGCCTGAACAAACCAGCCTTGGGCCCGGGCGGATTCCGCTAAAATTTTTCCGCCGAATAGTCCCTGCTCTTCCCCGGAAAGACCAGCAAACACGAGATGCGCATTGAACCGATGCTGACTCAGCACACGCGCCGCTTCGATGACACCAGCCATCCCGGAGGCGTTGTCGTTTGCGCCGGGCGAATCACTGACACCATCTAGGGGATCAGAGACTCGTGAATCAATATCGCCTGACATCACGATGTATCGATCTGTAGGGGTCGCTGAGGGAAGGATCGCGAGGACGTTAACCACTTCTGTGGCGTCGGGTATCCGTGCTTCACCACTGAATACTCTCGATTGTGTCGTGACCTCGAGGCATCCACCACAGGCACCAGAAATCTCTTCGAACCTTCGCTTGATCCAGCGCCGCGCGGCACCAATACCCCGAGTTTCGGATTGAGTGTCCGAGAGGGTATGACGCGTACCAAATCCCACCAACGTTCGAACATCAGACTCAATTCGGGACGCTGAAACTTCGGCTGCGAGCGTTGGTAGCGACTCAGGCTTGAGCGGCGTCTCGCCAGATGCCAAAACACTGGCACACGAAAGCCCCAGACCGAACGCTAAAATGCCACGAACGATCACAGGGGCAAGCCGCCAACGGCCTGGCCGATGCTGCCGTCCTCATTGTAAGCGCGCATCAATAACTCAGCGATTCGCATCTGGTGGACTTCATCCGCTCCGTCGGCAAGCCGAGCCCAACGCGCCTGCTGCATCATGCCCGCGAGCGGCGTATCGGTTGAATAACCGAGCGCACCGTGGACTTGCATTGCTCGGTCCACCACTCGCCAGAGCGTATTCGCCACATGATGCTTCGCCATGGACACTTCCTGCTTGAACTCCATCTTGTTTTCGATTTTGTACGCCGCGTGCAACACCATGAGCTTCGCTGCATAGAGTTCCATCGCCGAATCCGACATCATCCATTGAATACTTTGCTTCTCCGAGAGGTAACTGCCGTGCGAGAAGCGATTTTGCGCTCGCTCAATCAGCATTTCTAACGCCATTTCAATCTGACCGATCCAACGCATGCAGTGGGCCAATCGTGCCGGTCCCAAGCGAACCTGACCGAGCTTGTGACCACCGCCACGCTCACCCAAAAGGTGTGTTTTGGGGACACGAACGCCGTTGTAGCGAACCTCCGGATGATTGTGACGTCCACCCATCGTTTCCACATCCCGCACGATCTCAAACCCTGGCGAGTTGGTGGGCACGATAAAGGCACTGTTTCGAGCCTGCGGGATGTCTGCGTCCGGGTCCGTCTTGGCGATCACGATGGCAAAGTCGGCACCCTGAGCACCTGACGTAAACCACTTGTGACCATTGATGACCCAATCATCACCATCTTCTACTGCGGTGGTTTGAATCAACGTCGGATCAGAGCCCGCGACCTCGGGTTCGGTCATAGAGAAACATGACCGAGCGGTGCCCTCAAGCAGTGGCTTTAGGAAGTGCTCGCGTTGATAGTCTGTCGCAAAGTGATAAAGCGTGTGCATGTTGCCTTCGTCGGGCGCTTGCGCGTTGATGATGTAGGGGCCCATTGGCACCTTGGCCGCTTCTGCCGACACAGCGGCGAGCGCGGTGACGCCAAGCCCCATGCCGCCCACATCCTGCGGCATGTGAGGCAGCCAAAATCCTGCATCCCTCGCCTTACCCCGAAGCGATTTCACCAATTGCGACCAATCCTCTCGCGTCGCGTCCTTGTTTGCGCGCAATGCCGCGAACTCAGGCTTCACGGTCTCATGCAGAAACTGACGCATCATCTGACGTGCATCTTCGACTTCCTGACTAAACGTAAAATCAATCGCCATCGTTAGACTCCCTTTGGTTTTAGCAGCTTCGCTTCGGACATGACGCGCCCATAGAATTTATTTAGCCCTCTCGGCCTTGCTCAAGGTCTCGAGGCTTGCCCGCACTCGCTTTGACTCGCGCAACCGGCCGTGTCCCAAACACGACCCAGACGCCATTACTTAACGCCAAGGCCTTTTGAATAGCAAGCGTTTGCTGGGCTGCCTCACGGGGCTGGTTTGGCGGCGAAGTCGCAAGTGACTGCCCCAGACGGCGGTAGATTTATCTGATAGCCTGCTGCCTTTTGAACCGAGCCGACGTTGGCCATGACTTCAATTAACCCAAAGCTGATGGCTCGCTTGCACGCCACCTTGCCCAGCTGCCAACTACAAAAAAGCCGTCTACCGCTGTGCCCTGAGATTGAGCTTGCCTTACTTGAGCCGGATCTGCCTCAAGGACCACTTCCACATGATGAAATGCTCGCCGTTATTAACCAGCCAGCTTACTGGGCGTTCTGTTGGGCCAGTGGCCAAGTGTTAGCGCGGCAATTGATCGAGCATCCCCAAGAGGTCCGAAACAAAGTGATCATCGACTTCGGTGCAGGTTCAGGCGTCGTCGGCATCGCCGCAGCGCTCGCCGGCGCACGGCGAGTCATTTGCTGTGATCTCGACGAAGACGCCCAGTTGGCCTGCAGAGTGAACGCGAAATTAAATGGCGTTGATGTCGAGGTATTGGGCGACATCGGCACCATCAACATCGAGGCGGATCTCCTGGTTGCCGCGGATGTGCTGTATGACCGGGACAACCTACCCTTGCTGGATCGATTGCCAGATTTTGCCCGGGACGTCCTAATTGCTGACTCTCGAATTCGGCACTTCACACATCCAAGGTATCGGCGCGTCGGCGAGGCGAGCGCCACGACCTGGCCCGACCTTGATGAACAAAAAGACTTTAATGAAGTAAAGCTCTACCGCCTAGTTTTGTGAGGGAGTGGCGCGATCGATCGGACCGGCCTAGCCTGGCCTTACGATTGAAACCCCCTTCGGTACACCGTGTCCGGTGCCTCGATTTGACGTACGCCTGCGCTTCTGAGGCCAAAGAGCAGCTTGGGCCAACACCCAAAGGTCTGCGCACGTTTTTTTCAATTTGCCGCACGCTCAACGAAGACCCAGACCGTCCAGCTGGCTCACCGGATCACAGACGGAGCATCTTGGCATCAGCGCGGTCAGAAATAAGCTGTGATATCAAGGACCCAACCTCGTTCTGAGCTTGATCGGGCCTGTGAGAAATTATGCCGCTCCATAAGGGGTTTAAATCCGCTTTGCGCAAGCGCGGCTTCGGGCACTGCTCGTCCGGCCTCGACCCAACAAATCAAATCATCACCCCCTAACCGCCGTGCGCCAGAAATCCCATGCACCAGGAGCTTACGTCCTAACTGCCGGTCTCTCATGTCGGGGTGCATGCACCAAACCAATAACTCAATCGCTGCCCGTTTGGGCACGAGCGGCTCTGAGGGTGAGATTGCGAGAATGCCCAGCAACCTTTCTTGCTCGAGGAGGTACACAAAGTGACGATCTGAGCCGACCCACTCAGGCCAGGGTAGCTGCGTGATCGGCCCTGGCCAGGATCCATCTATGATCTCCTGAGCCAACCATGACATGTCTGACGCTTCCGCTCGCCTCAATCCAAGAGGTAGAGGCTCAACCATCGATGACCCTCACTACCCGAGGACCAGTTCCGCCACTTGCCGCAATTGATTGACGTCGCGAGTACTTACCAATAACGAAGTCACCGGCGAATCTTGCCAAGCTTCGAGCCGCGCCTTTATTCGGTCAATGGGTCCCACGAGTGATATCTCATCGGCAAAGTCCGTCGGTACAGCGGCAACGGCTTCGTCCTTCTTACCTGACAGAAACAGTGATTGAATTTCCTTGGCTTCGGCTTCAAAGCCCATGCGGGCCATGAGCTCGTTGTGGAAGTTTCGGCTTTCAGCCCCCATTCCCCCAACGTAAAGCGCCAAACTCTCTTTCACGGGTTGGAGGCCTGCTTCGACGTCGTCCGTCACGCGGATCGTCACGCCCTGCATAATTTCAAAGTGTGCCGGCCGGTTACGAATCTGATCCGCATAAACCTCCTGCCGATAGGGGGAGTAATAAAGCGGCAACCAGCCGTCTGCAATCTCCGCGGTCATGGTGACATTCTTTGGGCCTTCGGCCCCTAGGAAAATGGGCAGGTCCTCGCGTAGCGGATGTGTAATCGGCTTAAGCGATTTGCCAAGTCCCCACGCGCCCTCGCCAGTATAGGGCAAGGGATAGTGCGGACCCGCGTTTGCCACAGGCGCCTCTCGCCGTAAAACCTGACGGATGATATCGACATATTCTCGCGTCCTCGAGAGCGGCTTAGCAAACGGTGCGCCGTACCACCCTTCAACGACTTGGGGGCCCGAAACGCCAAGCCCCAAAATCACCCGCCCTTTCGAGAGGTGATCGAGTGTGAGGGCTGCCATTGCGGTCGCTGTGGGGGTCCTCGCCGAAAGTTGTGCGACGCCAGTCCCCAATCGAATGCGCTCAGTGTGCGCGCCAATCCAAGCAAGCGGGGTAAACACATCCGATCCCCAGGCCTCGGCAGTAAACACCGCGTCGAACCCGAGACGTTCCGCTTCTTGCGCAAGACCAACAACGCGAGGGTCCGGTCCCGCGCCCCAATAGCCCAATTGAAGTCCTAGTTTGAGCGCCACGACCTGTCTCCTCGTATAAAAGCCCTGATGCTAACACGATCGAGCGGAAAGCCTTTGGGCACCGCACTGTGTCCGCTAGGTTTCGTACCGCTGGGCCAGTTTTGGCGTGGCAGGTTCTGATCACGCTTGATATGCTTAGCGCCCCGAGACGCCAGCCTTGGCGGCGCGCATCTCGTTCAACGAAATTAACTTAGCGAAATGAGGCCCTGATGTCTGAGTCTAAAGAAGAAGAGCAAACCCGCCCATCTAACCTACTGGAAGAAAAGCTCTTCAAGTCGCGATCTATTTCGATTTTTGGTGGTATCAATGAGAAATTGGCCAGAAGCGTCGCTCAACAACTTTTAGCCCTTTCAGAGGATAGTGACGATCCCATCACCCTCTACATCAGTTCACCGGGAGGCCACGTTGAGTCCGGTGACGTGATCTACGACATGATTAAGTTTATTCGTCCGACCGTGCGCGTTGTCGGCACGGGCTGGGTTGCGAGTGCAGCCACCAATATTTATCTCGCGGCCAAGAAGGAGAACCGATATTCACTACCCAATACTCGGTATCTGGTTCATCAACCATCCGGTGGCTCAAGGGGCGATGCGACAGACATCAAAATTCAGATGGAAGAGATCCTGAAAACGAAGCGGCGGATCAATGAGATCATCGCCAAAGAGACGGGTCAGCCGCTCGAACGCGTCGAGAAAGACACGGATCGTGATTACTGGATGAGTGCAGAAGAAGCCATCGACTATGGCATCGTTCATCGTATTGTCTCGTCAATCGACGAGATCAAATAGGATCTGGGTGGCACTGGGCTGGTTGACACACAGCCCTGCCCCTCTTTTTACCCCGCCGCCCTCGCAGCTTCATGGAAAACTCGCGCAATTCAGGGATCGGTTACTCACCGCCCTTAGCAGCTTGACCGACCTGAACGGCTCACCCGTTCTGGACTTCAGCCCCGATGGCAGCCAACGTCTTGGGTTGATTCAAATTGCGCGGTATTCGCCGCTAAACCGATGATTCAGCCGACTCCGAGGCCTCCGGCCCACCAACCTTTAATCTGAAAAAACACCACCCCGCAACCGCGCCAGCAAGGCCTTGGACGCTTAGACCCACGATGCCTCGAACCGCCGCAATGCCGGTCAGGCCCAGTGCGGCCTTCATTGCGACGTGTAGCACCACCACCGCGACAAAACCTGCGAGGACATAACCAAGGAATGCGAGTGAAGGTTTCAACCGAATGATCAGGCTCGCCACCAAGAACCCGATCAAGAGTGCAATCGCCATCAGTGGCAGATAAGTCGCAGTCATCGAGACCAAATCATGGATGATCGTGTCACTCCGCTGAGACAGTGTGATTTCGAACCCCAAATCAACAATTGCCTGAATGTTAGTCCACGAAACTAAAACGGTCGCCAGCACGTAGCCCGCGACCACAGAAATCAAATAGGCCATCAACGTCTTCATATCAGGGTCCTTAACCGATTAGCCCCAGTATAAGAGATGCGATCCAGGGACGCAGCATTGATGCATCACGATAGACCCGCCGCGAGCACCGGCGCCTCGGCCTGCTGATTCGACGCGGGCTAAGTGGCCATTCAATCGCCCGCCACCAAGTCGACAGGGCGCCATACTCAACGCAACCCGTTATACTCTTTTCTCGTCAGAGGATTTGCTTATGCACAGAGTTCGATCACTCTTTTTGATTTTTGCCATTGGATTGGCAAGCCCGCTTCACGCCGACTATCAGTCTCAAGTTCTAGCAGAGAACATCGATCACCCCTGGTCCATGGTCCAGATCGGAGCGAGACTGGGGCTCGTGGCGACCCGCACGGGTCAGTTGATGACGCTCGATTTAGATTCGGGTGAGACCGCACCGGTGACTGGCGGTCCAGCGACTTATGTCGAAAGTCAGGGAGGCTATTTCGATCTATTACTCCACCCTCAGTTTTCTGTAAATCAACGCGTCTATCTGGCGCTGGCCGACGGAGGACCTGAAGCGAACGGAACCGCCATTTACATGGGCACGCTGAGGGACCGCGCCGTTGAAGGCATGCAGAGGATCTTTCGCGTTTCGCCGAGCAAAGACACCCCCGCCCATTATGGTGGCAAGTTGGCCTGGACCCCTGAGGGTGATTTACTCCTCACCACGGGGGACGGATTCGAATACCGAGAACAGGCGCAAAACCTTCAGGGCCAAT
>CAYZUV010000040.1:8627-14897 GCA_964481245.1 uncultured Pseudomonadales bacterium | reverse complement strand
GCACTTTTCTGTCGGTCCTGCCTCGAGTCAAGATCCAAGGGGTGAATCCCAAGCAGCAATTCACTTTCTACCCCTACGCTTCAACCACACTGGACGAATATCGCGGAGAGGCAAGCGCTAAAGCGGGATTTGATTTTTTCTGGCGACCCACCACGGCATTTCAAGTCACCAGTTCCATTCAGCCCGATTTTGGTAACGTGGAATCGGATGAAGTCGTTGTGAACTTGACCAGCTACGAAACCTTTTACTCCGAAAAGCGCCCTTTTTTCTTGGAAGGGCAAGAAATCTTCTCGACCTCACCGAGGGCAAACCCTCGGTGGGGCCCAGGCGGAGGCGGTGGCGGCTCACCCACCACGCTTATCAATACCCGCCGAATTGGTGCTCCACCTCGTTCCCCTGGCGAAGAGGATATTGAATTTAGTGATGTGGAGCTCAATCAACCGAGCGAGCTACTGGGTGCGGCAAAAATAACGGGGCAAAGCGGTTCTCTTCGCTACGGATTTCTAGCGGCGCTAGAAGACGACACTGAACTCACGGGCATCGAGAACGGTGAGACTCGACGCGTTACCCAAAGCGGTCGCAATTTCTCAGCCGCACGGGTGCTATTCGAACAGCCGGAGGGCAGCGGTCGTCGAGCGCTCGGTGTTCTGGTTACAGAAGTTGACCACGAAATGGAAACCGCTCGAACCGCCGGGATCGACGCCCATTTCTTGAGTCAAAATGGGCGGATAACGCTGGATGTGCAGACGCTCCATTCGGATGTTGATGAGGCCCGAGGCGATGGGTTCTTTGCAGACTTCACCTATCGTCCCAGGCGCGGCCTGCAACACAAAGTCACGGTTGATCACTTCGATGAGAATCTCGATGTCAATGATTTTGGATTTTTGAGACGAAACGATTTTATCGGCTTCAGCTATAGCTTCGATCATCGCGATGCCCAGCGTCCAGGCCTGAAGGAGCGAGTCGACAATCTCAGAATAAGACGCTACGAGAATCAATCTGGACAAGTCGTTAGAGAGGGTTACTCGGCATCCAGAGAATGGCGGTTCCTCTCCAATGCAGAGGCGAAAATAGATCTCGACTTCTTTCCGCAACGCATCGAAGACAAGAACAGTGACGGCAACGGCACGTACTTGCTCGATGATCGGATCCAACTGGGTCTTCGCTGGAGCACCGATGAATCTAAGCCCTTTAGTCTTACCGCTGACGTCAAGATCGAGCAGGAAGACATGGGCGGTCAGCTTCAGGGTTATACCAGCCGCTTTGCGTATCAGCCTTCAGATCGAGTCTCCCTCTTCGCCTCGATCAGTCATGAGACCCGAACAGGATGGCTGCTGCACTCGGGGGGAACAGACTTCACGCGTTATCATGCTGAAACCTGGCGACCCAATGTCGAGCTGTCTTACTTCTTTTCAGCCCGCCAGCAGGCAAGATTGAGTTTGCAATGGGTAGGCATCAAAGCCTTCGAGCGGGATCGCTTCGCATTGGTTGACGAGGGTAGACGACTGACCTCGCTGGACACCGATGGAAACGACCGTGATTTTTCGATTTCTCGTTTGTCATTTCAAGCTCGATATCGCTGGGAGCTCGCGCCTCTGTCTGACCTGTTCGTCGTCTACACCCGTGGCTCGAACGTGCCTAGCAATGTTCAACGCGGATTCAGTGATCAATTTAGCGAGGCCTGGCGTCAGGCGTTGGTGGATTCACTGGTCGTTAAACTTCGATACCGAATGGGTAACTAATACCTGGTGCCGCTCGAGCTAGGATGCAATGTCCTCTTAAGCAAACTATCGCCCTGGGGCTTACGTAGAACTCACTGGTATTCTGAGTACTTCAAGATGAATCAACAGTCCACGACAATCGGCTTGATTGGTGACGTGCACGCTGAGGATGTGCGGCTTGAAGCCACGCTGCGTCACCTCGCGGACAGCGACGTCTCGACCATCTTATGCACCGGTGATTTGGCCGACGGGCGCGGAAACTTGGATCGCGTCGTGGAACTCCTGATAGAGTACGAAGTGAAGGTGGTTGCCGGCAATCATGATCGATGGCTGCTAGCGGACAAGTATCGCCATGTTCCCCAGGCTCATAGCCGGGACAATCTAAAATCACACACCCTCGATTACTTTCGCTCTTTGCCCAAAAGTCGATCCATCTCGTTCCAAGGTCACGACCTCCTGCTCTGTCATGGCGTGGGTGACCAGGATCTCGCCAAAGTCTGGCCGGGAACCCTTCGAATGGCGGCAGAGCGATCTGAGACGCTAGACAGCCTCATCGACAGCCACGCGTACCAATGGATCATCAATGGCCACGTCCACTTTCAAACCGTGATTCCCTTTCGAACACTGACCCTCATCAACGCGGGCACATTGGCAGGCGAGCGCTGGCCAGGTTTTCTCACCCTTGACCCAATCAGCAGCGAGGTCGAAGTTTTTTCGTTCAGGAAAGACCAGATCCAATCCATGGGCACAAAGTCAATAAACACCCTTCTGCGGCCGTGGAAAAACACACAATGTTTCTCCGGCGATTGGGACCCCAGCTTTTTGGTAGATCCCCAAAGTAAAGCTGCGTGAAGCCGGAGCGCTCGGTTCACGACCCTGGATTATCTACCTAACGAGAGTGCTCCCGCATCCACGGCAATCGCCTCCCCCGAAGCAATTGAAGCTTGTGCCGCCATGCCCATAAGCACCGCCATCAGGCCGTCTCGCAAGCCAACTTCGGCCGGCGCGCCATCTTTAATCATCGCCAGGAACCCTTGATGGGCATAATAGGTTGCGCCTTGGTGCGCACCAGCGTCTTGAATCTCTTTGGGCACGTCGATTGTTAACGTCTCTGCATCGCCTTGCCTTGGGAACACATTGAGCTCGGCAAGCGCCGTTGACTGCTTCGGGTGAGGTCCGGGGATATGAACATCGAGCCTTGCCTCACTCCCCGTCAATGAGACGTCTTGTTCAAATCGTGCGCCCTCGGCAAACATACAGAGATCGAGCGATGCCCTGGCTCCTTTCGCGAAGTCGATGACGACCAGGCCATGATCCAAAATGTCCGGCTTACCCGCAGCGTAAGTTTCGTCAAGGTGATTGGATCCTTGCCCTCCGGTGGCATAGACCCGCACGGGCTCTTGATCCAAGATCAGGCGCATCAGATCAAAGAAATGACAGCACTTCTCAACGAATGTTCCGCCTGAAAACCGATTGAAACGATTCCAATCATCTACTTTCTTGAGGAACGGATAACGATGTTCTCGAATACTCAGGATGTGTTTCTTTCCAACGCGGGGCGCATTGCCTAAAAACGCCTGCATTGCCGGCATAAAGCGGTATTCCATCCCAACCCAAAGAGGGGCCGCTCGATCCTGCATGGCCTCTTCAAGGCGAGTGAGTTGATCAATATCCGTGCAAATCGGCTTTTCCACCAATACAGGAAGATGGGGTTCTCGCGATAACGCCAGCAACTGGTCTGCATGTTGATAATTGGGCGTGGCAATGACCAACGCGTCCAGACCTTCTTTCAATAGCGCATTGAGGTCGGCAACCCGCGTTGCCGATGGCACGAGACGCGCAGCCTTAAGCGCCATTGACTCATTGGTGTCTGCAAATGCCACCACCTCGATCTCAGGAATCAAACGCAGATTGCGGAGATGTTCTTGCCCCATCATCCCCGTTCCCAAGATGCCGTAGCGAAGCTTTTTTGTCATGTCTTTTCCTCTATTACGCCCACTGCCTCGGGACTGTTTCCGAACGAATCCTCACCTGGGCGTGATAGTCTCACATCATGACAACGCCTTTTCTCTTTGGCTACGGGTCAATCCTTTGGCGCCAAGATTTCATTCCCGTATCAATCCGACCCGGCACATTAGCCGGCTATCAAAGAGCACTCGCGCAGCAATCGACGGATCATCGCGGCACAGAGGCACGACCAGGTATCGTCGCAACCCTTCTTCGCGCACCCGATCAACGCGTTGTCGGCCGACTGTTCGAGGTTCCCTCAATCGATTTTGATCGCGTCTTCACTGCTCTGGATCATCGGGAAAAAAATGGCTACCAATTGATCGATGTCAACGTTGCGACTGCTAGCGAGATCGTGCCCGCACGGACTTACATCGCGCCCCCTGGTAACCCTTGGTATCTGGGCCAGAAATCCATCCAGGATTTAGCTTCGGTGATCAAGGATGCCAAGGGCCCAAGTGGCAGCAATTTGGATTACGTTCTTCAACTCTTCGCTGAATCCACGACCCTTGGTCATGTCGATCAAGAACTTGCAGATCTGATGACGCACCTGCTGAGCGATGACTCCGTCGTGGCACGCGCGCATGTGCTAGGGATTAAGTGCCCTGGCGCACAAGGGTGTTAGACTAAGACCTTCGAATTGAGGCTCACTTATGAACGTCATCGCAGAGATCGCTGAAGAACACGCCAAGCTCACCGAATGGCGACGAGAGCTACACCAGCATCCAGAACTCGCATTTGAAGAACACCGCACCTCGGCTTTCGTTGCGAGCAAACTCCAGAGCTTTGGACTCCACGTGACCACCGGTATAGCCGGAACCGGCGTCGTTGGCACGCTGTCCAAAGGGGGTGGAAATCGTGCGATCGGCCTTCGAGCAGACCTTGACGCCTTACCCATTGTCGAGGCCAACGAATTTGAGCATGTATCAAAAACGCCGGGCGTCATGCACGCATGTGGTCACGATGGGCACACCATCATGCTCCTGGGAGCGGCAGAATACCTGGCTAACCATGGCGACTTTTCGGGCACGATCCACTTTATTTTCCAACCCGCTGAAGAAAACGAGGGTGGCGCGAGGGCCATGGTCGAGGCAGGCCTCTTTGAACAATTTCCTGTCGAGAGCGTCTATGGGATGCACAATATTCCTGGTATCCCCGTGGGGGCTTTTGCCATCAAGGACGGTCCAATCATGGCCGCGTTCGACATTTTTGAAATCGAAGTGGTTGGCAAAGGCGGGCATGCTGCTATTCCTCAACAAACCGTTGATCCCATCATCGTGGCGAGTCAGATCGTGATGGCGCTACAGACGATGGTTTCAAGGCAAATCAATCCGCTTGAACCCAGCGTGCTCAGCGTGACCCAGGTCCACGCGGGAGAAGCGTATAACGTGATTCCAGACAGCGCAGTCATCCGAGGCTGCACTCGTTGCTTCTCGACCAAAATCCAACAGCAATTAGAAGATGGTATCGCCAAGATCTCCGAGCAGATTGCGGGTTCATTAGGCGCGACCGTCAACGTGACCTATGAGCGCCGCTATCCCCCGACCGTCAATGCGGTACGCGAAACGGGCGATGCGATTCAAGCGGCCGCTGAGACGGTGGGCATGAATAACGTCAACACGTCCCCCACACCCTCGATGGGTTCGGAGGATTTTGCCTATATGCTCCTCGCTAAACCCGGGAGTTATATTTGGATTGGTAACGGCCGTGGAGAGGGGTCCTGCATGATCCACAATCCTGGCTATGACTTTAACGATGACATTTTGCCCATTGGCGCAAGCTATTGGGCACACCTGTCGCAATCCCTGCTCGCAACCGAAAGATAGCGCATGCCCTTCATCGAGCACGCATTAGGTCGAACCCACTACACGGTTCGAGGTCATCGCTCAAAACGCCCCGCCATTGTCTGGCTTCATGGTGGGCCGGGGGGCATGCACAATCCCAAGAGCAGGCTGTTCGATCTGGCCGAGGGTCGGCAAGTTTACTCGTACACTCAGATGGGTTCTGGTAAGAGCGGTGACTTGCCAGCTCATAGGCGAACAATCGCAACCTTCGTGAAGGAACTCAGAGCCCTCACACGGGCTTGGGAATTAGAGCAATTCCATCTCATGGGGGGCTCTTGGGGCGCGACGCTCGCGCTTGAGTATTACTTGAGATATCCCACACGGCAAATCAAGAGCTTGGTGCTTCAATCCCCCATGCTATCAGCCCATGATTGGCAAAAAGACGCCAATCGATTGATCAAGCAGCTCAGTAAAGACGACCAAAAGGTCATTCGTTACTGTCACGAGATTGATGCGACAGATTCAGCCATCTACCAGGCTGTGATGCGCCGGTATTATCGAAAACACGTGTTGCGCAACGATGAAAAGCTCGATGCCATGCTGCATAGAAAAAACCCGCGAGGGGGTGCCATTTATCAATACATGTGGGGTCCAAGTGAGTTTGTTGCCACGGGCACGCTTAAAGATCACGACAGGACGGGCGATTTTGCCGCCGTCGAAGCACCGACACTCATCGTCTGTGGTGAGCACGATGAAGC
>CAYZUV010000040.1:4717-8527 GCA_964481245.1 uncultured Pseudomonadales bacterium | reverse complement strand
TCCACCGTTTTGGTGTATTGGTACTGACCACCCCATCGACTGAGTTGTCTCGCGATGTAATCGCTTTCTTTGCCGAAGCCCTCAAGACCTACTGCTTTGTAATCAACGCGATGCAAGCTGGCTACCGCTCGGTTCGCAGCATCCCAAAATGCGCCACGTTCCGCTGGTGTATAGGGACCATGGGTCGAATCCCATATCACCCTGCCATCCAGATATTCCATGACATAAAACCAGCTACCAATAACGGACTCATCCGTGCAGAGCGCGTAGGTTTTTGCCGTTGGTACGTCCGTATCGGCGAGCGCTGTAAGCACTCGATATTCTCGATCAACCGCATGCGCCGACTTCAGCAGTTCACCCGGTGGCTTTCGTCGCAAGACATATTTTTGCTGTCCACTGGTCAGCAGGTAGGTGGGATTACTCTGGCCGCCAGCAAACTCCTCAACACGCAGGTCACCCGAAAAACCTGGAATTTCATCTCCCAAGAATTCCGCCAACCGAGCCGTGTCGAATTGATGCTTGTCCTGAACCGGAATGGTTCCAACGTTATCTTCTGGTTTGAAATCGGTCATGGTTTACCTACGCTTGAACAAACTTGCTCGTGATCCTGCACCGGACTATACCAGCTCGAGCATTGGCGTGCGCTCATGTCTTGGTCTCGCTAACACCCAGGCGGGAGAACCCTTTGAAGCTCGTTCTCTTCGTCCTGGGATACGCTTCGCGAATGAGCCGCAGCGCTCATGGCATCTCTCGACACAAAGGGGAGCCGCCGATGCGAGGCACTGAGCGAAGAAGCGAAGATATGGAACAAAAACCCCGCGTCCAAGCGCGGGGTTCTGCATTCATCCAACCGAAACCCGGTGGACGTTAGGTCACAAAGCGACTTTAGCTGACCGTCCAGGTGTGCCCAGATTTCAGTGCATTCGAGAAGTCGGCCAACCCTTTCTTCTCGCGAACGGTTTTGATCTGCTGATACACCGAATGCTCATAGGCCATGTCAGGGTTGCAGTAGATCACGCCCACAGGCTCAGGGAAGTCGGGCGCACGCAGCTGCGTCAACATCTGAGCCAGCATGCGGTTGCGCTCGTCATGCACCACGAGATCAGCCTCAGTGACGCCATCTTCGCCCAACTTGACGACTTCAAGCGACAATGTCTGGGTGTTCAGGCGGATACCTTTATCTTGGTCCGTACCAAAGATCATCGGTTGCCCATGCTCGAGCACCAAGCGAGTCTCGCCGGCGGTTTTCTTTTCTTTAATCAGATCAAATATGCCATCGTTATAGACCGGGCAGTTCTGATATATCTCTACAAACGAGGTCCCTTCATGCGCATGCGCGCGCTTGAGCACTTCGGTCAGATGCTTCGCCTCGGTATCAATGCTTCGCGCAACGAACTTGGCCCCTGCGCCCAGTGCAAAGCTACAGGGATTTAGGGGTAAATCCAGCGAACCATCCGGTGTCGAGGGGGACTTGGTACCCACTTTTGAAGTAGGTGAATACTGCCCCTTGGTCAATCCATAGATTTGGTTATTGAAGAGAAGGATTTGCAAATCCACATTTCTACGCAAGGCATGCATGGTGTGGTTGCCACCGATACTGAGCGCGTCGCCGTCACCCGTAATCACCCACACATCTAGTTCTGGATTCGCGAGCTTCACGCCCGTCGCAATGGAGGGGGCTCGACCATGAATCGTATGAAAGCCATAGGTCTCCATGTAATAGGGAAACCTTGAGGAGCAACCAATGCCCGACACGAACACAGTGTTCTCTTTAGGCTGATCCAATTCGGGCATCAATTTCTGCACGGTCTTGAGGATCGCGTAATCCCCACAACCTGGGCACCAACGCACCTCTTGGTCGGTACTGAAATCCTTAATCGTTAATTTCTCTGGCGCGTTCATGCCTTCTCTCCCATCAGTGCTTTGATGCCTTCGATGATTTCTCTGATTTTGAACGGCTGACCTGACACCTTATTGAGTCGCTTGGCGTCAACCAGGAACTTCGCCCGAAGCACATCGACCAATTGTCCCGTATTCATTTCTGGCACCAGGATTTGATCATAACCTTTCAGCAAAGCCTCAAGATTCGCAGGCATAGGGTTCAGGTAACGGATATGGATATGGCTTACGTCAAGCCCTTCCGATCGGCACCGCTTCACCGCTTGACGGATCGCACCGTAAGTGGATCCCCAGCCGACCACTGCAAGCTTGCCCGATTCAGCACCCTGACTGACGGTCTGCGCTGGAATGTAGTTCGCTATGCCCTGGACTTTGGCCTTCCTGAGGTCGGTCATCTTCTGGTGATTGTCGGGCTCGTAAGAGATATCCCCCGTCTTGTAGTCGCGCTCGATACCACCGATTCGATGCTCCAAGCCCTTGGTTCCAGGCTTCGCCCAAACGCGCGCGAGCGTTTCAGGGTCACGATTGGCAGGTTCAAAGCCATCAGGATTGGTTTCAAACTTCACGGGAAACTTTTCGAACTGATCAAGCTCGGGCACTTTCCAAGGCTCAGCCGCATTGGCCAAATAGCCGTCGCTCAACAACATCACGGGCGTTGAAAATTTCGTTGCAATACGGACTGCTTCAATCGCCACCTCGAAGCAATCACCCGGCGTCGACGAGGCAATGACGGGCATGGGGGTATCCGCGTGACGACCGAACAACGCCTGATTTAAATCAGATTGTTCGGTCTTGGTGGGCATCCCGGTAGAGGGGCCGCCCCTTTGCGTGTTCACAACAATCAACGGGAGTTCGGTCGCGCATGCCAGCGCAATCGCCTCGCCTTTAAGCGCGATACCAGGACCCGAGCTGGATGTAATGCCTAGAGTGCCACCAAACGACGCCCCAATGGCCGCACACACGGCAGCGATCTCATCTTCTGCTTGGAAGGTCACGACATCGAATTCTTTGTACTGTGCCAACGTATGAAGAAGCGAAGACGCGGGCGTAATCGGATAAGAGGCAAACGTCAGTGGCACTTCAGCCAAGAGCCCACCCGCGATGAGACCGAACGCCAGCGCTTCCGTCCCGGTGGTATTTCGGTAGAGCCCAGGCTCAACTTCGGCCCTTGGAATACGATAAACCTCAACGCCCGTTGGCAACTCAGCTGTTTCGCCATAACTGTGGCCAGCGTTCAAAGCGGCCACGTTAGCATCAGCAATTTCTGGACGGGTTTTGAATTTTGCTCGCAAATTTTCAATGGTGATTGCCCGGTCGCGATCAAAGAGCCACATGACCAGACCCAGCGTCCACATATTCTTGCAGCGAACCGCAAACTTATGGGACAGACCAAACGGTTCAACCGACGCAATCACTTGCTTCGTGATATCGATGGTGATCAGCCGGTAGCCATCCAAACTACCATCCTCGAGTGGATTCTCCTTGTACCCTGCGCGGACCAAATTTTTATCCGTGAACGCGTCAGCGTCCGCGATGATCAGGCCGCCAGGTAGCAGATCCTTCAAGTTCGTGATGAGGGCAGCGGGGTTCATGGCCACAAGCACGTCCACATCATCTCCGGCTGTGGTCACTTCGTCTGACCCAAAGTAAATTTGAAACGCTGAGACCCCAAAAGTCGCCCCCGCGGGCGCTCTAATCTCAGCTGGGAAGTCCGGAAAAGTCGCTAAATCGTTTCCGTGCAATGCGGTGGCTTCGGTGAAGTTACTGCCCGTAAGCTGCATCCCATCACCAGAATCTCCTGCAAATCGGACCACTACGGCGCTCGACTGCGCACCCGGTAGTGGCGCTTCCACTTCTTTTTCGACGACTGACATCTTGACCCTCTATCAATGGTTCATTCACAGACTCAAC
>CAYZUV010000040.1:3394-4617 GCA_964481245.1 uncultured Pseudomonadales bacterium | reverse complement strand
TTAAAGATCACCGTGATGACATTGAGCGATTCCCTCGCTTGGGTCCAGAGCGCCTGATTCGTGTACATCGATGCGCCATCGCCCAGCAACGCAAACACTTGTCTTTCAGGCGCAGCAATCGCCGCGCCGACCGCGGCCGGCCCCCCTTGACCGATGGATCCGCCCGTGAGGTTCAACCACGTATGCGCTTTCGATACTTGAGCCGGCGCCAAGACCGCTGCCCCGCCGCCAGAATCACCGCACAAAATGCTGTTCTCTGGCATATGCTTGGCGATGACATTGGACACACCTCGAACAGTAAGCTTGCCTTCGAGATCAGGCAGCGACTGGTGCTCATATCGGGGTGGATCCACTGCCTCAGCCCCCATCTCAACGCAAAGGTCTTTGAGCGCTTGAATCACATCCTCATGCCCCGCAGCAAGTCGCTGGACCAGGCAACCATCCGGAACCAACACACTGTTTTGGTTTGGATAAGCGAAAAAACTAACCGGACGCTCTGCACCAACGAGCACTAAGTGTTCAACACCCGCCATCGCCGCCGTCACGTCCTCCGGGAAATAGGGCAAGCGCTCAACCATGGGGTGTCCTGGACCGGAATCAACCCGTGCCGGAAATGTGGTCATGCTGATCCTACAACCCACTTTTGCCGCGATTCGAGCTGCCAGCAATCGGGCCTCAGGCTTCAAACCCTCTCGATCAATGAGCAACATCGAACTTGAGCTGAGCGCTTTTGCGACATCACTGATTCGCTCACTCTTGACCACTTCAGCGCCAGCAACGGGAAGGGACGCCGCCAGGCTGTCTGCCTCACCCCAACAGGCTTCAGCGGGGATAATCAACGTGGCAGTTCGTCCCTCCGAGCCCTGCGAGGGAGAAAGCGATTTTGCCAGCGCTTTCATGCCATCACCCGCAAGACTTGCGGCTGTTGAATCTGTTTTGATCCAACTCGAGACGTTATTGGCCAGCGTTTCGATATCCGACGTCAGCGGGGCATCGAGGGGCACATGGTAGGTGGCATGATTACCCACCAAATTAATCAAAGGCGTGGCAGCCCGTCGCGCATTATGGAGATTAGCGATGCCATTACCCAGTCCCGGCCCCAAGTGGAGCACGGTGATCGCCGGCTTCTCAGCAATACGCGCGTAGCCATCGGCAGCGCCCGTACAGACCCCCTCAAACAAACATAAAACACCCCGCATCTCAGGCACCGCATCAATCGCCTG
>CAYZUV010000040.1:0-3294 GCA_964481245.1 uncultured Pseudomonadales bacterium | reverse complement strand
TGGTTGAACGGACCAACAAGAGCGTCGCTTTCACCGAACTCGGGCTGCGGATCGCTGACCGAAGTCGCTACATCATCATGCAGGTTGAGGATCTCATGGATGAAGCGAGCGCCTTTCACAACCCACTGTCTTTGCCAATCAAAATTGGCGGCATTCACACGATCGCACCCTACGTTATGGGGCACTACGCCCTCAGACTACGGGAATCGTTCCCATCGCTTCAGCTTTATCTCAGGGAAGACACCACCGCGGGGCTCGTGTCCGAATTACTTGCCAATAAGCTCGATCTCGCCCTTATTGCGCTGCCCTACGATGCTGGCGCGCTGGAGACACTCATCATCTACAGAGAGCCCTTGCACCTTGCCTTTCACGCGGATGCGGCGCTTGCCGTTGGTGGAGAAATCGACTTTGACGAGCTCCCTGACGAGAGTCTTTTACTACTTGATGACGGCCATTGTCTCAGAGATCACGCGCTCGCAGGCTGTCGTCTGAAGAGCCATAAAAAAGTGCACACGTTTGGTGCCAACAGCTTACAGATGCTGGTGCAAATGGTTGAGAACGACATCGGCGTGACCATCCTGCCACAGATGGCTCTGGATGCCGGCATTCTGAGTGGGACTCGAATAAAAACCGAGCCGCTACCGCTGGGGCGATTTCATCGGGATATTGGTTTTGCCTGGCGAAGAGGCCATTCTCGCGGCGAGGCGCTCATGGACCTTATCGACTGCTTCAGAACGCTTGCGCCTGTTCATCTCGAAACAAGCTGAGCCTCAACCACGGCCTACGCCCTTCTGAGATTCAGTCTCGGCAGATCGTGCTCGGCAACCGTTCGTGAGCCACAGAATGTCCAGACACCCTGCGGCATGCCTGCCAGATTAAAGCGCGATGCTCGGAAACTGCGCGGATCGCGTAGCTTCAATGGGGTGGTTATCTGCCGCGTGATAGGTGTATACCAACGAATATTTCGTTTGCTCTGAGGTGTTTCGACCCGCCGCATGAAACAGTCGAGCGTGGAAAAACAAGGCATCTCCCGGTGACAGCGGTACTGCGCGCGCAGTGGAGAGCAACGCCTTGTTCGCCGGCAAATCAGACCTTAAAAACCGCGCTGCGTCGAACTGGCCAGGCTCTAGCTGCCAAAGGTGGCTACCTGGTAGTACCCGCAAACAGCCATTCTTTTTTGTTTCTTCACCCAGCGCCGTCCAAACACTAATCAGTGATTGTTGATCAAAGTGCCAGTAACGAATGTCTTGATGCCAACGGGTCACACTCGAGTAGCCGGGCTGCTTGGTCATGACGCAATTGTGATGGCACTGAGACAGCATCACATCGGGTTGTTCGAATAGCGCGGTCAATACGGCCTTCACTTCGCTGGACGTACCCCATGCTCGAAACGCGCTGTGTCGAGAATACGTTTGTAAGAGGCGCCTTGCGGTGCCTGCACCCTCCGACTCTGCGGTGATCGGAGCACCCGGATAATGAACATCCACCTCGTACTCGATGGGCGCCAAGTTTTCACTGAGATGTTGCGTAGCAATTTGGCAAAGCGTCGACCGAGCAGTTTCATCCAATAAGCGGGGAACCACAACGTACCCTTGTTCATCGAACATTTGCTTGAGCGAATCTAGTGACGGCATCATGATTGTGCGACTCGGACTGCACCGGTGAGACTGGCATTATACGTCCAACCGTTGACAAGGCGTGATGGGCGCGCGGGTCGGATCGACTTTATTCTAGGGCCTCGGAGCAGGCGCTCGTCCTGAAACCCCTTATTTGACTAGGTTGGCAATTGCGAGCCGCCCGCGTCGGCAAGACCAATCAAGTGCGAAGCATCATTGAACCCTCGGACAATAAGCTGCTCACCTGATACCACCACATGACTGATCGACCCATTGTCCGCGCCACTAAAGGCAAAGCCGCGGGCCCCTGTTGCCGCCTCCAATATTTGACCGATAACCCCGCCGTGGACAAAGACCGCCACCAATTGATCGGGATGCGCTCTGGCGATGGTATGAAGCCCCCTTAACAATCGAGTTCGGAGTGCCTCGGAAGATTCTGCCCCAGGAATTACATCCCAACGACCTTCAGTATGGATGCGTTCATAGATCGGATCGCCTTCGGCTGCTTTGATCCGAAGCACACCACCTTCCCACTCACCTAGGTGCACTTCATGTAAATCAGGATTGACATTGATCTGCAAATTCAACCGTTCAGCGAGTGGTGCAGCCGTCTCTTGGGTTCTTTGCAATTTAGTCGCATAGAGTGCCGCGATGGGCTCATCTTTTAGCCGCTCGGCCACGCGAACCGCCTGCGCGCGGCCGTTAGGCGCAAGTTCCGGATCACCTTGACCGTCCACAAGTGGAAACGGTTCACCCGGTTTGGCGGCTCTGGATTCCCCATGACGCACAAGAATGATGGCGCAAGCACCCGGGGGGGCTGTGAATCGGGCTTGACGATATTCTGTTTGACTCATGCGACCTCCAACGTTAAGTGGCCCATGGTAACCAGCCTGCGTTGATCTCGCTATAGAGCCTCGCTATCCTCGAGCATCTTCAAACGATGGAACCGCCCATGAGTTGGCAAGACGAACTGAATGAACTTGGGGTGCGCAATCAATTCGCCGAGGCCATGGGCGGATCAGACAAGGTGGCCAGGCAGCACGAATTTGGCAAGCTCACCATTCGAGAACGGATCGCAAGCTTGGCGGACGCCGACTCGTTCAGAGAAATCGGCAAACTCGCCGGCGTAGGTCGCTATAGCGAGGCGGGTGAGTTGGAACACGTGATGCCATCGAACTTTGTTTTCGGCACGGCATCCCTCGACGGTCGTTCCGTGGTGTTGTCAGGCGACGATTTCACGGTTCGAGGCGGCTCAGCTGATGCCTCAATCGCGGGCAAGCGTTTGCATGCCGAGGGTTTGGCACTAGAACTAAGACGTCCTCATATTCGCTTAGTCGATGGCATGGGCGGCGGCGGCTCTGTGAAAACCATCGAAATGGCTGGCAGGACCTACATCCCTCGGGTCGCAGGCTGGGAGACCATTGTTCAACACTTGAGTGTGGCACCCTCCGTTTCACTCGCACTGGGCAGCGTGGCAGGGATTGGCGCCGCGAGAGTGACGACGTCTCACTACTCAGTCATCGTCAAGGATACTGCGCAGATGATGATTGCAGGCCCTGCGCTGGTCGACTGGGCAAGCTTGGGAGATGTTTCGAAAGAGGAACTCGGCGCGAGCAGTATTCATACGCGCAACGGGTCCATTGACGATGAGGTCGGGTCTGAAGCCGAAGCCTTTGCT
>CAYZUV010000039.1:10973-14984 GCA_964481245.1 uncultured Pseudomonadales bacterium | reverse complement strand
GAAGCGTGGCGAGCACTAAGTGCCCTGTCTCAGCCATGGCAATGGCGCTTTCCATTGTTTCTTGATCACGAATCTCACCGATCAGAATGACATCAGGTGATTGTCGCAAGACATTTTTCAACGCAGCTTGAAAGCTGTGTGTATCAACACCCACTTCGCGCTGCGTAATGATGCTCTGGTCGTGCTGGTGAACGAATTCTATCGGGTCTTCGACCGTCACAATGTGACCCGACGCATGTCGATTCCGATGACCGATTAATGATGCGAGCGACGTTGACTTCCCGGTCCCTGTACCACCGGTGTATATCAGAATGCCCCGCTTTGACATCACGAGATCAGTCAACACGGAAGGTAAATGGAGCGATTCCGGGCTCGGAATGTCACTTCTGATTCTTCGAATTACAAGGCCTATATGTCCCATTTGGAAATAAGCATTCACGCGAAATCGCTCTCCTGCGGCGGAGACCAATGAGTAATTCAGCTCCTTATCCGCTAAGAACTGACGTTCTTGCCAATCATCCATCGACCCAAGCGCAAGCTTCTCCGTTATTTCCGGGATGAGTCGCTGCTTACCCACTGCGTGAACCTGACCGTGAACTTTGAGGGACGGTTCTTTTCCAACCGCAATGAAGAGGTCGGAAGCGTCTTGCTCGATCATCAACTCCAGCAACGCTTCAATCTTCATCCACTGGCCTCCTGAAAACTCGATTCGCTCAACCGGTTTCGGACTTGCGGCACCACATCCTGAAAGAACCGCTGCAAACTTTCGTTCAATGCGTGAACCGGCATCCCGGGAGGAGCTGCCATAGTCACCATGTCCGTAATCCCAAACGCTTTGACAAACGACACAACCTGATCAACACACGAAGCCACATCACCAACGATCCAGGTCTGCGGAATGGGTTCCCCTTTTTCTCCAAACCCCTCCTGACTCTCTTCAAAAAAGCGTCGATACAGCGCCATGCGGTATCGCTCGGCCACGCGCACTTCAGACCAATCGCGCTCTAAATCGTCAGTCACCAACACGCTTCGGATGATACCTGTTCGATAATATTTGGGATCACGCCCAGAGGCCTCAAGTGCCTTGATCCAAGGTTCAAATGCTCGATGCCTGAGTCCTTGAGGCAAGATGTGCGCGTCAAAACGAGCCACTCGGTCTGCTCCCGCCTCCGACATGGTCGCGATCCAAAGCGGTGGTCCCCCTTCTTGCACATAGGACGGTGTGATTAACACATCGTTCAGAGCGTATCGCTTACCTTTGAAACTGAATTTCTCGCCAGTGAAACAGCGCTTCAAAATCGTGAGGCCCTCCTCCATCAGCGAGACTCGGTGCGATTTCGGGATGCCAAATCCTCTGAACTCATGAGGCGCATAACCGAGCCCAAGCCCGATTTCCACACGGCCATTGGACAGGTTATCCAGAACTGCCAAATCCTCCGCGAGCCGAACCGGGTGATTGAAGGGAAGCAGACAAATATCTGTATTAAACCGGACGTTCTTGGTCACGCTCGCCATCGCACCCGCCACGGGCGCCCAGCTGGGCAAATAACCATCGTCAATAAAGTGGTGCTCCGTAAACCAAACCAACTCAGCACCAAGTTGATCTAACCATTTCACCTGCTCAATGATGGCTGCGTAAAAATCTGGATTCGCGATACCCGAATCAACCGGGTTTCTAAAGTCGTAACTCACACCAAATCTAAGCGGATACACGGTCTTTACTCTCCCTTGGCCCCTTTGTTCGGCTAACCCCACTACACTTTGCCAATGTACTCCGGCATCCGCGCCAGTTCGAGCGCTGAGCGCTTAGCGCGTTCAAAGTCGTAATGCAATCGTGACACGATGCGCTGGGCGTAAAGGCCGCCTCCAGCCTGAATCTGCGTGACCGCGTTCCAGCCGCCATAAGCATCCGCCGTGAAGTCCCTGATGGCATGAAACAGCCTGGTTCGATACTGCCCATCGACCGCTTGGCTCGTGCTCATGTACTTCCTCGCTAGATGGCCCACGTGCTCGTTTTCAAGATCAGCAATTCCAGGCGCTGTTAATATCGCTCCGCCGCCAATGTCATGAAGGTGGCGCACCATCAGAGACCAATTAGCCGCGCCATGATATTTCCCCGCATTGGTATAGAGCTCATCGGGGAAAGCCGCCCCGTCTGATGTGATCTGGCAATTTTCAATCGCGGCCTCAAGCGAAGACCGAACAAGGGTGGCATGAATCAGCATTTCCGAAATTTTCTCTCGGATATGGGCCACACGCTCGAGTCCGTTGGCCTCTGAAATCAACTGAGCAAAACCAACGAGCGCGTCAAAAGTATTGACCATACCTGAGAGCCCGCCTAATCGTTCCCAGAGCCCTAACGAATGCGCGAATAAGCCTGCCAATTCAACTTGTCCATCAAGGAATACGCGATCGCTAGGCACAAACACATCATCAAAGATCACGAACCCCTCTGGGGTGTGGTGTTGGCCGGAGATCGGAAAATCTCGCGTGTCCTCATGCCTGGGTGCATAGGTCGTGTTGATAATCTTCACACCCGGTGCGTTCACAGGAACCATGCAGGCAATCGCGTAGTCCTCATCACCTTGCTTCATCGACTTGGTCGGAATAGTCATCAATTCATGACCCATCGATGCGGCAGAGATATGAAGCTTCGCACCTCTGATGACAACCCCCCCATCGCGCCGCTCGACCACCCGCACGTAATGATCTGGATCATCTTGCTGGGAGGGCCGCTTGCTGCGATCCCCTTTTGAATCGGTAATGCATTGGGTAATTCGCAAATCTGCTTTTTGCACTCGGTCAACGTAGGCGCGAATTCGAGCTGCATTCTCGGGCAAATCCGCCTCGATTCGGTCAGCCGCTGTGAGTAGCGTCATGATCGATGCGTAGGTCACATGCGTCAGCAAGTCCACAGTCTCATGCAGTTCTACTTGTTCACGAAGTGCCGCCGCTGAATCGGGTACCTTCATGAAAGCGCCTACAGCGCCTGGGGTGGGGTCATAGAATCGATCATAACCCTTGGCTGCAGATTCGACGGTCTGGCCGAGCAGCGGGTGTTCAGCGACATTCGCGATTTGTTCGCCTTCGAAGTAAGTCTCGCGTCCATCATCGAGTGACGCTTTATAGTCTTTGCCCGTCATCATGATCTTTTCCCCTTTCAGCCCTTTGACTACACTCGAAAGTACACGGGGGGTTAATCAACCGTCAATCTGCCCAGATCGCCAACATCTGGGCAAGAACCTAACTGAACACTCGGGTGGATCGATGCCATGAACTGAGCGCCCTACCCTTCGGTTTATGCCCCACCCTCTGATCGAGCATCTTGAGCGAGGACCCTCTATGGACGACCACACCACCATCACGCTGGATATCCAACCCGGTTGGGCAACCTTAACGCTCGCAAGGCCAGATCAGCGAAACGGCATGACCAACCGGATGGTGAGAGAGACGTACGAGGCGCTCTCGCTCATCGCGAGTCGAGACGATATTCGTCTATTGCTTCTTACCGGGGCTGGGCGATCCTTTTGCCCAGGTGCCGACCTCAACCAAATTGGCCAGCCAATGGCAGACCCCTTGGAATCCTGCGCATCCACGCACTTTCAGGTGCCACGCCTCCTGCATGAAATGCCGCAACTCACTATTGCTGCTATCAACGGTGCCTGTGCGGGGGCAGGGATGGGGTGGGCGTGCGGTTGCGACCTGAGAATCGCCGCGCGATCCGCAATGTTTAACACCGCATTTCTCAATGTTGCTGTGGCAGGCGACATGGGCTTACCCTGGAGCCTTCCTCGATTGGTTGGGGCGGCTCGAGCCAAAACTTGGTCTTTTTTCAGCGAAAAGTTCGACGCGCAAGAAGCGCTGTCGAGTGGGCTGGTTTCGCGAATTTTTGATGACGACAGCTTCTCGGAGGACACTCGTGCCCTCATTGATACCTTTCTTGCGCGATCACCCACCGCTTTAACCATGATGAAGGCACACTACCTTGCCGCGGAATCTATGAGTTTTAAT
>CAYZUV010000039.1:1538-10873 GCA_964481245.1 uncultured Pseudomonadales bacterium | reverse complement strand
CGCTTTAACCATGATGAAGGCACACTACCTTGCCGCGGAATCTATGAGTTTTAATACTTTCATTGACCTCGAGACCGAACGTCATCACTGGATCGCAAAGCACCCCCACGCGGCGGAGGCGTTCAAAGCATTCATCGAAAAGCGACCCGCTAATTTCCAGGAAGTCTGACGTTCCATGCATCGGTTCGGGCAGCCATCATTGCTTATTTGTCCACGAGTTGATGGTGTCAGGATTCAATCAACGACCGGTCGGTCGGCCAGCCAATAGACCGACAATTTTAAAATGAGTTAGTCCGACCAGAGTGTGAAGCCACGGCTAAACCGTTGTTTAACATGTGAGCCTTAGAAACTGGCAGGCCTGAGGCGAACTCCACCCTTCCTTACCAACCTCAGCACGGCCGTTTGATGATCCATTCAAAAAAAAGCCCCGCACTAGGCGGGGCTTTTCAGAACCTAACGGTTCAAGGCTTTTTAGTGGCCCGTGTCACCAGAATCTTTAACTGCCAAATTCCAGATGATCAATCCAAAGAGGATCTTGTTCACAAAGTCAGCCAAGTTATAAACCATGTTCAGCGCACCGTCATCGACGCCACCCATGAAGTAACCCATGACATAACCGATCGGGTAGATCGCCCAGCCCACCAACACAATCCAACGCATCGCATTGAAAGCAGACTGAACGGCACCGCCGGCTGCGCCTGACGCTTGGGCTGCCGCACCCATGTAGATTTCATGAATGATAATCGCCCATCCAACCATCCCGATCCAGAAACCGAGCGTCGCGCTCATCACACCCGCTTCGCCCAAATAGCCGAAGACCAGCATGACTAACGTACCGAATAGCAACTTGTTGAATGACGCCGCACCAACTGCACCGCCTACCGCGCGCAAGATGATAAAGAATTCGATCATCAGAAGCGGCACGGTGATAAGCCAGTCGATATAGCGATAGACAATGGGCGTCGCTTGATTGACGACCCAAAAATCACGCATGTAGTCATAGTGAACGCCAGCCACCAGTGTCACGAGGCCAGCGACCAGTAGCGAGAGCCGCCACTGCGGTTTGACGCGGAGCCCTTCGTATAAGAAGAACACGGTCGACGCAACCATTGCGATCGACACCAACCAAAAGGTGACGCCGACGAGGTCGCCTGAAGCTAAAAACATTTTATCCATGATGCATCCTCTTGTTTCCAAACGTTTGTTTTTGTAACAAACCTAATGTTTAGGTCTAAGAGAAACGTACTGAGAGCTTTCTAGAACCACCGTGTTCATGAAACAACAGCGCTCTGCCAGTTCCTAGTGTCAGGAATTTGGTTTAAAGATCCTCCCTATCCTTTCAGTGCGGACTGCCTGGTAGCGAACCCTACAGCCCACACCCCAAAAAAACTTCCCAACTCATAGTCTACGAAGTTTCCTGCCCCGTGGTCTACAAGAGATGTGGTCACCTGATTTGCGCCATAGCAGAGGACCCTCGCACCCTTAATTGCCGATCAACACGCATACCGCCGAGCTACCAACCGCTCACCTGCCAACACCCACTCAATTCAGTACTGCGGATTAACGGAATGCGATTCGACGCGCTCACCCAGAAACCGTAAGGCAATGGTCAATGCGAGCGCGCCGAGGGCGAGTCCTAGCCACCACGGCATTCCGAAACTCGTAGGCAAAGTACCCAGCAGAATGCTGATCACGCCAGCCAGTAAGGCATAGGGCATTTGGGTGCGCACATGCTCGATGTGATCGCAGCCTGCCGAGAGCGATGACATCACGGTGGTGTCGGAAATGGGCGAGCAATGGTCACCCCAAACAGCGCCTGCGAGCACGCACGAAACGGCGGAGTAAAGAATGTAGTAGTGCTCTGGATCGGCGCTTGCCTGGGCACCCAAAACGGCCCAAGACAGAGGAACAACCAAAGGTAAAAGGATACCCATGGAACCCCAGCTACTGCCGGTGGAAAAGGCCGTGAACGCCGACAAGACGAAGATGGCCGTGGGCAGAATGCCCATCGGTAAGCGATCTCCGAGACTCGCGATCAGGAAGTCAGCTGTATGCAATTCAGCGCTGATTTCTGCCATGGCCCAAGACAACACGAGAATAATCATGGCCAGAAAGGTGAATCGGGCGCCACTGACCCAGGCGTCAACCACTTCATCTAACGACAACAGCCTTTGCCCCAACGTCATGATAACGGCAACCAGGGCAGACACCAGTGACGCCCACATCAGCGCTTGATACGAATTTGCGGAACCAACAATCTCGCTCACCGTCGTGCCATCACCGGTCGCGTAAAGACCTACCATGATCGCAAGGGTCATGGCGAGAACGGGCACGACGGCATTCATGGCACGAGGAGGCACGCCTTCCTTCATCGCAAGCGCCGCTTCATCATCTGCGCCGACCCTAGAAGTCGATGGGGGCGCCACCTGGCCGGTGTTTCGGGCCCGCCTCTCCGCACGTAGCATGGGACCAAAATCTCGACCTGTCATGATCACCAGCAGCACAAAGAAAATCGCCAAGAAAGGATAAAAGCTGTACAGAATCGAGTTTAAAAAGACGCTATAGGGGCTCAGATCAAGTTCTGGAATTCTGGTCATGGCATCGCCAATCAATCCCACTTGATAGCCGATCCAGGTGGTAATGAGCGCAACCGTCGCCACCGGCGCAGCGGTTGAATCGACAATGTAGGCGAGTTTTTCCCTCGAGATCCGCAATCGATCGGTGACAGACCGACTGGTATTCCCCACCACCAAAGTATTCGAGTAATCGTCGAAGAAAATAAGGAGGCCCAGACTCCAGACAGAGAGCTGACCGCGTTTCGCCGTGTTCGCACCACGAATGATTAATTCAACAATGCCTCGCATACCCCCATTACGCGAAATGATGCCGACCATACCCGCAATCATGAAGGTGAACAGCATGATGCTGACATGGTCACGATCGGCGACTGCGTTGGTGAGATAAATTTCAAAACCGTCCAGAAAGCCGATGAACACCCCGCTTAAGCTCAATCCATTCAAAGCCCAAGCGCCAAGCCAAATACCCAAGACCAGCGCCGGGAGAACACTCCTGATTAAGAGCGCGATAAAAATCGCCACCAGCGGTGGCAGAATGGACACCCAAGCAGGAATCGCGGTCAGCGAGGTCTCAAACTGAACGCGGCCCTCCTTGATGAGCTTCAACTGCGCCTGATCATTTTCGATGACCACTCCGTGAAACCCTGGCGCATCGTCAAGCCTTGTCAGAGGGATGGGCACACCATCCACTTCAAGCACTAAGTCATTGGTCCCGTTAGGGTCCACCGCACTAGGCTCAGACAGCGTCAGCGAATATTCGATTCCCTTGAGCATGACCCGCGGAAGATCGAGCTCCATCCCAAAGGATGGCGAAGCACCAACGGTCATCAGGACCACGATGGTCAAGGCGCTCATTACTCTCATTGCTCTCACAGGCACACTCCTCAGCTTCAGAACCTGATGGCTCGCTCTGGGTCTCGTCATGCAGGGCATGCTCAAGTTCAGCTTGTCTCGCTTTTGCGAAAATCAAGACGCGAGGGAAAACCATGCGAGCGATAGATCGGCCTATCCTTCATCCAAATCGCGCGAAGTACAAGCCTAAACGTTGACCTAAGCTTAATGCTGCAAACGTGATGCTCTTTTACCCCGACCTTTAAATCACAGCTTGTTCCACCCCTGGTGGACCCAAGAAGTCAGATCCCCGTGCAGACTAGGCCGCCTCTTGTGCTTGACTTCATCGAAGACGCCTAGCTTAAAAAGTTCCGCGGCTCTGAAGCGCCGAGGGAAGACGGTTCTTAAAGGGCTTTTGGTCCCCATATGGGTTTGACTGTTCAGAGCCCTCAAGCGTTGATCGCGCTCGAATCCGCTCAGCCTACAATCACGAGTCGGTCTCAGACCGCCATACCTCTTCAGCTAGCTACGAAAACCGCACTTAGAAAACCACCGCCTAGAAGAGTCCTTTATAATGCGCGATTCCCTGTGGAATAAAGATTCATGATCGAAACAGCCACCGCAGAGTCAGTTATCCATCACGGCTTGGACCTAGGCGCCGACTTTGCAGAAGTTTATGTTGAAAAAAATCTTTCTAACCTCGTATCGACCCTGAGTGATCGCGTTCAGTCCGTGGAGTCAGGGATCGATTTTGGTATTGGCCTTCGCCTTATTTTTGGTCACAAGGTGCTCTACGGCTACACCAATCAAACTGACCTAGATGAGTTGCATCGCATCGTGACAGAACTCGCCGCGAAGGATTTGCGAGATCCGTTGGCGAGCGCCGCGGCATTTGACTTCAGTCAAGTCGATCAACGGCACCCCGCCAAGCGCACCCTGTCTGCGGCGGATGACGTGGATTCAAAGATCGATTATTTGCTCTCCGCCAATCGGGCCGCGAAGGCGGCGTCGAACCAAATCAGTCAGACCCGAGGCATGTGCAAGCAACGCGAGCAGCGCGTCATGATATTTAACAGCGAGGGCCTCTTCCGCGAAGATACGAGGCACTATGCTCGAGCGACACTCACCGCGATTGCCGCTGAGGGCAACGAGCAAGCCACCGGGCAGTGGGGCGATGGCGGACTCATCGGTTGGGAAATAAAAGAACAACTTGATCCACAAAAAACAGGGCATGAGGCAGCCAGGCAAGCCTTAGTGAATCTAAGAGCCAAGCCATGCCCCTCTGGAAGAATGCCCGTGGTCATTGGACCAGGATTTGGCGGCGTTATTTTTCACGAAGCCTGCGGGCACCTTCTAGAAACCACTTCAGTCGCCAAAAAAGCGTCCGTTTTCCACGACAAAATGGGTGACATGATTGCCAGTGAGGTTGTCAGCGCCGTGGATGACGGCACACTCCAAAATGAGTGGGGTTCGATCAATATAGACGATGAGGGCATGGACACTCAGCGAACCCAACTGATCAAGGATGGGCGATTGACCAGCTTCCTCGTCGATCGCGTCGGCTCAGCGCAGACAGGGTACGCCCGCACAGGGTCTGGCCGGAGGGAATCCTACAAGTATGCACCCGCATCAAGAATGCGTAATACCTTCATCGAGCCAGGCGAAGCTGATTTCGAAGACATGATCAAGTCGATCGACCATGGTCTTTATGCCGCCCAGATGGGCGGAGGCTCTGTACAACCCGGCACCGGCGAATTTAACTTTGCCGTGACGGAAGGTTATGTCATCGAGAAAGGCCAAATAAAATATCCGGTGAAAGCGGCAACCCTCATCAGCACGGGGCCCGCAGTCCTCAAAGAAATTTCTATGGTCGGACGTGACTTCTCTCTAGCCTGCGGCATGTGTGGGTCAGTCTCTGGCTCCATACCGACGACCGTTGGCCAAGCCACACTCAAAGTCGACGACATTCTGGTGGGGGGCCAGGAATGAGCCTTCACTCGGTCATTGAGGCCATATTGAATCGCGTGATCGATGCAGGCGCTGAGGGCGATCTCATCGTAGATCAAGGCCAGTCCTTGTCCCTTAAGGCAAGAGACGGCGAACTTGAAGAACACAAAGTCACCTCGAACCGTATTCTTGGGCTTCGTGTCATCCAGAACGCAAAAGTAGGCACCGCCTACAGCGAAGCGGTCGATCCAGAGGCGATCGAGACGCTAGTGAGCCAGGCGCTGACCAACGCGAGCTATGCGGGCGAGGAACCCTCAGAACGAATTCTGCCCAACGCCAATCACCTGACAACCGACGACACCCTACTCTGCCCGGATGATGAATCCTCCATCGAGGACAAGATTGATTTCGCGCTTTGGGTAGAGGCCGCACTCAAAGCCAAGCCCATGGTTAAGAATGTGCCCTACAACGGTGTACAGTCCGGCTTCGGCCATCGTTCGATTTACTCCACTGCCGGGCTTAAAGCAGACATTCGCTATCGATCCATGAGCGCCTATGCCTACGCGCTAATCGAAGACGGCGAGACCAACGCCATGGAGGGTGCGGGCCAAGCCGCGCGTCGCTTCTCAGCGCTCGACCGCGAGGCACTCGTATCAAAGGTTTATCAAGCCGGCGTCGACATCCTTCAGGGGAAACCCATTCCCTCAGGCCGGTACGATGTCATTTTTGACACGGAGACTCAGTCTGACTTACTCGCGGTTTTCGCCATGATGTTCTCGGCAAAATCCGCCAAAGATGGCGTCAACCCGATGCGCGATCGATTGGGAGATGCGATCGCAGACCCGCGGCTGTCGCTGTTTGACGATCCAGGGGACTCTCAAGGTTTCGGCTACGCGCTGTTCGATGATGAGGGATCACTGGCACAACAAACACCGCTCATTACGGCAGGGACATTGCAGACACTCATCCACAACAGCGCCACCGCCGCCCACTTTGGCGTGACCACCACAGGACACGCGACCCGAGGGCCACGATCCACCTTGGGTGTAGGTTTACACCAACTCAAGGCTCAGCCTGGCCCTTCCACAGAGGCCACTTGCACAGCGGGGCGCTGGCTTGAGGTCACTGACTTAACCGGCCTTCATTCGGGCGCGAACCCCATCTCAGGTGAATTCAGTTTCGGCGCCTCGGGCTACCTGCGAGAGGGTGCTCAACGGATTCAACCCGTTCGGAACATCACCGTTGCGGGCAACTTCTATTCAATGATCAAGGACGTCCGCGACATCGGCGACTCGCTTCATTGGAATTGGCAAAGGTCTTCATGCCTGCCGATGATCCGCTTTGCGGATCTCTCGGTCTCTGGCTGATCCTTAGCACGCCGTTTAAAGAGTGACGCGCCCCACTTCAAAAGTCCTCATCGTGGGTGCCAGTGGCCTGGTTGGATCCGCGGCCGCAAATGCCTTTTGTCAATCGGGCTGGTCGGTTGTAACCGCCTCCCGACGATTTCCAACCTGGGTATCGGGAGACGCGACCCACGTCACGTTGGACCTTGACCAGGCCGACGCCATCGACCAGCTGGTCCTCGATCACCCCGATGTTACGCACTTGGTCTACACCGCAGTCTTCGAGTTGCCAGGCCTCATATCCGGCTGGAGCGACCCACATCAAATCCATCGGAATGGCGAGATGTTTGAACGCCTTCTCAAACGCCTTTTAGCCGGCACGCAACTTAGGCAGGTCACGCTGCTTCAAGGCACCAAGGCCTACGGCGGCGCGGTTAAACCCATGCGCATACCGGCAAGAGAATCACAGCCCCGAGTCGAGCATCCTAATTTTTATTGGCTGCAAGAAGATTGCCTAACCCAAGCGGCACAGGAACACGGCCTCACCTACACCATCTTGAGGCCACAGCTGATCGTCGGTCCAAATCAAGGCGTGGTGATGAATTTACCGCCAGTGATCGGCGCCTATGCTGCATTGCGCCGCCTAGAGGGCCGGCCTTTCAGCTTCCCTGGGGGGGCAGATTGGGTTTGGGAAGCCGTCGATGTCAGACTCGTAGGGGACGCTTGTGTCTGGGCGGCGAATGCTGAAACAGCAATCAACCAAACGTTTAATCTGACCAACGGCGAAGTATTTTCATGGCGAGATCTTTGGCCAGCGCTTGCCGATACGTTGGGCGTTGCGCTTGGCCCTGATGAGCCCCTCGATCTTGTTAGTTACTTCGAAAGTCGCACTGAAGCTTGGGCCACCCTGGCAAAAGATTATGCTTTGGTGACGCCGTCGCTTAATTCGCTTCTGGGTGAATCGCATCACTACGCGAACCTGTGCTTTGCGTTCGGGGCCGAGGTGAGTCCCCCGCCCGCACTGGTGAGCACAATCAAAATCAAGCAGGCAGGGTTCACCGATACCTATAACACTGAAGAGAGCTTCTGCCACTGGCTCAAGGTACTCCAGTCTCGAGGCGTACTGCCCCCTCGTCAAAATTAGATTTGCTCGAGACTCTCAATTTCAGCACACTCAAGCTTCATCAATGACGGTCTGTTGACACCATGAATGCCTTGAGCAATTTGCGCATCATCGAATTGGGCACTGGGCCCACCGTTGCCGTCACTACCATGATTCTTGCTGACTTCGGGGCCGAAGTCTTGACCATTCAGCCGCCCCGACCTGGGCTTTTGGATCAGCATCCCGCCGCGCCTATGTGGCGCCGCGGCAAAGCCATCTGCCCGCTGGATCTCGATCTTGAAGGCGATCGGGTCAAATTCGCTGAGCTCCTGGCCTCGGCAGACGTACTGGTGACGAATTGGCGCACCCGCAAATTGGCAGCGAGAGCGCTCGATTTTGAAACGCTCAGCGCGCGCTTTCCCCATCTCAATTATTGCCAAATCACGGGGTTTGGCATGAACGGACCGCTCGCTGATCTGCCAGGCTACGAGCACGTGGCCGCAGCCTACGCGGGTCGAATGCTGCAATTTGCGGGTATTGCTGACCGTCCTGGGCCCGTCTGGTCGGCTGTCCAGGTGGCAACCCACGTTGCGATTCAATCCTCAGTCACCGGCATCCTGGCGGCAGTGCTCCAGCAAGCGAGCAGCGCCCAAGGGCGACACATCGAAACCAGTCTCCTCAAAGGCCTTCTGCCTTATGACATGGGTGGGCTGATCGCGTTGCAAAAACCCGAGCGATACGCGCAATTTATCCCTTTACTCAGCCGCAACGATCAGCCACCAAAGCCCAGTCTTTATTATCACCCAGCCCAAGCGGGTGACGGTCGATGGATGCAATTCGGCAATCTCCTGCCCCATCTGTTCGACAATTTTCTCATCGCCACAGATCTCATCGATGTTCTGGCAGATCCTCTATACGATCCGAAACAAATGTTATTGATTGAGGAGGCCGCCCACGAGGCCTTCAGGGCGCGCATGCTGGCTCGGATTCAATCCCGAGACTCGTCGGCATGGATGCAAGCTATGATTGAAGATGGGGGCATCGTCGCAACGGTGTATCAATCGACGCAAGATGCTCTAGACGACCCCGACTTGGTTGCCAACGGGCATGTGGTGCCTCTAGGCGCAGAGGGCGTTCAGATCGGCCCTTTGGCGAAGCTGAGTGAGACACCCGCGAGCATTTCTGAGGCTATCGATGACGCAGCCCCGCTCATCAATGCTTGGCTCGAAACGCCAAGAGCGGCCCCGATCACTGGCCGCCATCGCGACGCACCACTCAAAGGCATCCGGGTCATCGAACTCGCGACCATTATTGCGGCCCCCCTAGGCGCCTCAATTCTTGCTGACCTGGGCGCCGACGTCATCAAAATTGAGCCCCTTTCCGGCGACCCATTCCGCTCGATGATGGACGGACTCGGCGCTATGCGAGTCAACGCGGGCAAACGAAGTCTCGCGGTTGACCTTAAATCAGTCGAAGGCAACGCATTGGTGCTCGACCTGATCAGCAAAGCTGACGTGGTGCTGCACAACTATCGAC
>CAYZUV010000039.1:0-1438 GCA_964481245.1 uncultured Pseudomonadales bacterium | reverse complement strand
GCATTGGTGCTCGACCTGATCAGCAAAGCTGACGTGGTGCTGCACAACTATCGACCCGGTGTACCGGAGCGGCTCGGCATCGACTATGAAACGGTTAAAGCGCTGAACCCAAGAGTTGTTTACCTTCAAAGCAATGGCTACGGCCCCCTGGGCCCGAGTGCCCATCGGCCGAGCACCCATCCTATTCCGGGGGCGTCGGTTGGCGGGGTCTTTTATCAAATGGGTGAATCGCTGCCTTCAACGCTTGAAAACCCTGCATCACTGGTGGCCTGGACCAGCAAACTCATGCGCGCCAACGAATTGAACCCCGACCCCAATACCTCGGTTGTAATCGCGTCTTCAGCCCTGATTGGGCTATCCGCAAGACAAAGAACGGGCCTCGGGCAGCAAATCATGGTTGATATGTTTGGCACCAATGCGTACGCCAACGCCGATGACTTCATTCGCTACCCTGGCAAAAAACCTCGACCCAGGCCCGACGCCAACTTTTACGGGCTGGCGGCAACCTATCGGCTGTATGCCTGCGCGGACGACACCTGGGTCTTTCTTGCAGTCCCGAGTGAAGCTGAGCAAGCCAACCTCATCAAATGCTTCGCCGAAGCGCATCTTGATCAAATTTCGCAGGTCGATCTTGCTCGCAACGACGATGAGACCGCAACGCAACTGAGCGAGGTTTTCAAGACGCGCCCCGCCGATGACTGGATGTCTCTGTGTGTTCCGCGTGGCGTCGCTTGCGTTCGTGCCGATCGAGCAACGCCGGCCCACTTTTGGCACACCGATCAACAAGTTGAAATGAATCATCTGAAATTGCCCGCGGAGGACGCAGAGATCGGCGCCTATCTTCGTCATGGCGCGCTGGTCTCATTCGATCAAACATCGACCGAGGTGCTCGGCGCTCCCTTTACTGGCGAGCACTCGGTCCAAATTCTTCGCGCTGAAGGCTTAAGTGATAGCGATATCGAAGGGCTCATCGAGAAAGGGATCATCGGCACGCACTGACTCTGGATAGATTGAGATCAGGCGACCATCCGAAGTCCTAAGTCCTAAGTCCAAGTCAGACTGCCCCTATCAGCAACCTGGCTCAGCGCCTGTCTTGCGCCTCGTCCCTTACGTGCGACTCGCGGCTCGATACTAGCTCTGGCAGTCCACGACCCCACCTCCGACTAAGGCCGAGTATCAGCCCCTGTCAAAACGCTGTCGAATAGCTCGCAGCGCAAAGACCTTGGGCTAGAACTGGGACTGGGACTGGGACTGGGCAACACGCTTTAAGACGACTAAGCTCTGGGAACCTCAAAAGGAGAAAGAACATGAGCAGAACCGGTCGATGCTATTGTGGTGACGTGCGCTATGAGTCCACGGGCGACCCCGTCATGCAAGCCCAATGTCACTGTCGGGAGTGCCAATATTTAACCGGTGGATCCGCTAATGTTTTCATGGC
>CAYZUV010000038.1:0-15344 GCA_964481245.1 uncultured Pseudomonadales bacterium | reverse complement strand
CCGAGCAACCGATCGACGCTAGGGAGTTGGCTCGCTGGATGGGTCATAGAGGGTTTTTGCTCAGATTCGCCATACACGCCTTACTGATCATTTGGGCCCATGGGTTCAAGCACTTTTTGCAAAGATTCCACCGTGCGAATCCACGGTTCAATATCGTTGTCTTGTTTGGTCATCCAGTCATTCTTGGCTTCACTGGCTAATTCGAAATCTGAAAACGTATCCAAGATCAAGACATAGATCGGTGCTTTGAAGGGTTTGATCTTCAAGATGGTGGGTTCTTCCATTTCGACCGATTGTGCGAACACTCGAATGTCTTCGAGCACCCTTTCAGCCTTGAGCTGAACAGCGAAGTCTCTAGGGTCTTTATCCATGAACTGTTGGTAGACGGGATCAGTCCTGGGTGAGGTTCCGCTGCGCACGGCGCTTAGCACTGCACCACTTTGCAAGGCCCTCTGGCTTAGCGCCGGTTGATTGCCTTGTGCGCTGGGAAGCTGAATAGGATCGTCCTCGAGGGTTGACCTAGCGGCTGAAAGTCGAGGATTGGCTTTCGAGTCAGGCTTTCGAGCGCTCGTGAAATCAGCAGGCGCTACCGAGCGTGCCGGTTGAATGCGATTCGCGATGGCTCTCTCAAGCTCTGGTGGTGGGCTATTGAGAGACCCAGAGATTGCTTGTGAAAGGGCAGGCAGGGGGCTGTCTACCAGGGGCACCACTGACGGTGACGTCGCGTTAATCGCTATGTTGGTTGGTTCTGTGCTCAGCGCGTTCTTGGGCGCTGGGGTCGCCGGAGTGCCTCGAGAAGCAACCTCGGTTGGAGACGTACCGGATGACGAAGATGGATTCGATTCCACAGCGCTGTCACCCAAGGGCCTGACATTCTCAGTTCGTGCGTTGGCTCTAGTCGCGCGAGAGGGCAAAGAGGCTGAGGCAACCAGCGTTTCGTTCACTCCGATTTTTTGGGTCGGACTGACACTTTCGTCCGGCGCTTCCATGCGGGATACGTTCGTTTTAGTCGCTACGTTTCTCGACGCTGACAGGGGAGCCTCAAAGCGCATCGAGCTTTGTTTCTCACTTTGTCCGATATCGCCTGAAACTGTGGAAATGACCTGCCGTTCGGGGCCAGCCGCAATCAGGCCAGCATTATTCAGTTGGGCTGTGCTGACCTCGTCTTGTAGATACAACTCAAGCACGTTCGTGGGCGCTTGTGGAATCGGGCCCTCTATTCTGGATTTCTCGCTCCCGACACCTGCTGGCGCTACAGGAAGTAACCGTTCAGAAGAGGAGGGTTGATTGCCCTCTATCTGCGTCGCAGTGACCGTAAAGTCCGATTTGCTCGTTGAGCGATTTCGTCCGTTGACTGAATTCTTCATGCTGCCAGTCAAGTCGCTTTCATCGGTTTCAAAGTGTTCGCGGGGCACCGTTAGGACTTGTTGGCCTGGGCTCTCTTCTGACCTCGGGTCGGTTGCACCGAGATTGTGTTCAGTCGATGTCGCGGCCTTCAAATCAGAAGTCCTTGGAGAATTCGATGGCGACGGTTCCAAGGCTTCTATGTATTCTGCAATCCCTGAATCAACCTCAGGTGACTTATCAATAAATTCCAAGGCGCCCACAGATTCTGAAAGAATTTGATCGCTTACTTCGTCGTCGATGTTCTCGATGTTTGATCGCCCTGTGTTTAAGGCGATCAACGAGCTCACAGGAGTCTCCAAGGTTTGTTTATCTATAGCCAGCGGTTTGGGCGCAAGGGCTTCATTCATCGACTGCCGTATCTCGGGTTCGTTTTCCAATCCCATCATCGGGTCGGTGCTTGACGCTTGCTCATCTGGAGACGAAAAGAGTAACGCTGCATCTGCTTCAATCCCAGACGATGATAAGTCCGCTGATTCAAACCCTTGTACTGCTTGGGGTGAAGGCGTGGCAGAGGACGCCAGATCATCAGATTGAATCACTGGTTGTTCAGCGTATGGCTTCGAAATGGGCGCGCTCCTTGAGTCCAATGAGCCTTCATCATTCATAGGCCTCTGATCAATGACCTCACTTGGGCCAGCAACCTGTGACGTGTTCTGCCAAGCAGCAGGCAGTGTCGGCGTTAACTCCGGGTCGATGAGGTCTGATGCGTCATTTTCTGACCCTCGCAGCGTCGAGCTGCCCGAGGGGGGGGCGAACATTCGCTTTGTCTCAGCTTTGGCGGCAGTATCTGGTGCCACGGGCAATTCAGCTAAGTCCATGGATTGATCGCTTTTTGAAGGCGACGTGACGCTTGGTTCGGGTAATGATGTATCCACTTTCGCTCGAGGGCGCTCAATTGGAACGCTACCGGCCGCGAACGTTTGGGTGATGATCTCATTCTCCACAGGCTCAGGAGAAGACGCTATCGATGAGAATGAATCGGCCTTCGACATCGCCTCGATCGCATCAATCATCGTTGGAAAGGCCTGCGCTTGAGAGCGGTTTATAACCAAACGCCAAGGCCGTTCTAGCCCCAGTTCCTCTAGCGCTTGGCGGAGCGATGCTCGAGCCGCCTCCGACCCAGGGCGCTCGATGCTCACTCTGAACCAAGTATTGCCTTCGGCGTCTTGATCGCTTTCTAAAATTGTGGTCCGAAGGTCGAAGGCTCGGTCAAACCCTGCCGCGAAACGCTCAGCTAACGGCTGGCTCTTGAAGCTCCCCACGACCCAAACATCGGTCGGACCATTGGTCGAGACTGCGTCATTAGCCTCAAGCGTGGGCGCGCGTTCTCGTTCGTTATCTGGCGAACTGCGATCGGTCGTGTTGGACGTTTCATCGAGGCGTGAAGACCGGTTGGAGAGTTGAGGCGCGATTACGATTTCGCCTGGCACGAGCGATCGCTCGCTTTCTGAAAAAATTCGGGAGGATTGGAGCGTCGCGGCGATGCTACCTGACGCGGGATCTGAAGTGCTCACTTCTCCCAGCGTTCGGCCGAGGACGTCCGGATTCTGTTTTGCAAGCTCGGACAATGCTTCGTCGACCGATTCCCCGCAGACCCAGCCGTCCTCTGTCCCATCGCTCATACAGATGAGCCGTTGCTTTTCCTCTTCTGATCGCTTTGGCTTTTCTTTTGCACACGCGACGTTTAACTCAGACGCAGGATCATTTGGGCCGCAAGCCAGATCTCGCTTAAACCATTGAAATGGGTTCATCCAACTACACCCGCTAAGGGTCATGAGTGCCGCCAGGTTCACGATATTTACGAAGTCAAGCTTGGTTCGGCCAGTGATCATCGTGATGCAACGTGTGTGAGGACGTAGAGACATTTGCTAAACACTCGTACTAAGCTCGCGAGCGAGCCCATCAGATTGAGCCATGAGTCCAAATAGGCCGCCTGTGTGCACGAAAACAACGTCATCCTCTTCAATAAGGCCCTCTTTCATTCGCTGTAGCATGCCAAAGAAGGCTTTTCCTGAATAAACGGGGTCTAGGAAGAGGCCTTCTTGCTTCGCCAAAGAATGGATTAACTGGAAGATCTCGGGGTTCGCTCGCCCATAGCCGGGGGCAATAAAGCGATCATCAAAGTTTGCACTGGGTAGATCCGCGGAATTTTCATAGTCCGCTGTCCATCGCGCTAGGTCAGACGATACTTTTTCATCAAAATAGGCCTTGTCATCACTGACCAGAATCCCTGTGGTGCTGCATCTATGTGTCAGCTCGTGAATTCCAATACCCGCCAAGATGCCCGCATAGGTCCCGCCCGAGCCAACCGCAGAGACGACATGGGCTGCGTCAATACCAGCATCCTTAAGATCCTGCTTTAACTCACCCATCATCCGCGCGTATCCCCAAACCCCTAGCGGATTACTCCCGCCGATCGGGATACTATAAGGCGTCTGCGATTGACCTCTCAGGGATGTCTCGAGCAGTTGAAATACGTCAGGAAGCTGTCGCCAGGTTTCTGTATCGACAAAGTGACAGTGAGCGCCAACAAGTTCGCTCAATAGCAAATTTCCCTCGGACGTTGCCGGCTGGGCACCGCGCAGAATTAACTCACTTTGCAGGCCCAAACTCGATGCCGCAATCGCCGTGGCGCGACAATGGTTACTTTGCACGGCACCGGCCGTGATCACGTGCGTCGCGCCCGCGTTGACCGCCTCGGCCAGTAGATATTCGAGTTTGCGAATTTTGTTCCCAGAACAGCTATGATGCGTCAAATCATCACGCTTAACCCAGATATTTCGGCCAAGGTCTCGACTCAATCGATCGAGGCGCTGTAGCGGCGTGGGTAGCTGGGCAAGTGGAATACGGGGAGGCTCACGCATCGTCGTTCAGCCGAATGACGTAGCGGGCATCGACTTGCATTGCGACGGCATCTTCTAAACCGTCATGGACGAGAGCCGTCACTCTCATGCTTTTGGATCCTTTTTCAATAAGTTGCGACCGCATATCCAAAAAATTATCGGGCAAGCCACAGCGGACTCTGAGGCTTGTGTATACGGGCGCGAGGAACTTCGACTCCGCCTCCGCGACCACGACATTGCCCAATCGCCCCAAATGACCCAGTTGCAATTGCAACAAACCCCAGCCAGCCAGCGCGCAACCCGCCAAGAGACTGCCACCAAAGGCTGAGGATTGATGGTTGATATTGGGTGCAAGAGGCGCTTGAAGCTCCAGTGTCGCACCGTCGTAATGACTGACGCTCAGTCCCATCTGAACGCTGATGGGGATCAGTTGATGCATCACCGCCTCGAGCTCGGGGCCGGTTTGCACACTTATGCTGGGCGCGACCACATGACATTCTCTTTCCTTGGTGGCGCTATACTATCAGGGAACCCTGATAGGTGCCGCAAAACAGATGATGGATCGAGCGCCCGATAAGCTCAGGCTGCCTCAACGGCTTTTTCAGCTTGCCTTATTGCTCAGTAGTTTGTTGCTCTGGAGCTGCGAACAAGCACAGACGCGATCGGTGTTTAATGGCCGAACCATGGGCACCACTTACGAAATTACGTTGGCGACGGAAGATCCGTTGCCGATGGAACGTAGGCGTGAGCTAGATGCCGAAATTGAAAATAAACTGATCTATATCAATAAGTTGATGTCTACATATGATCCTGAATCGGAATTAAGTACCTTTAACGAGCAGCCACCAGACGCCTGCGTAACCCTGGCGTTAGAGACGTTTGAGGTCATGAGCCAATCTAAGACGCTCTTTGAGCGCTCTTTTGGCGCTTTCGATCCAACCGTTGGCCCTCTAGTTGAGCTTTGGGGATTTGGAGCCCAAGCCCAGCGGCATGAGGTGCCCGCACCTGAGGCGATTGAAGCGGCAAGGGCGCGCGTCGGTTTTGATGCGCTTGACTTGAACTGTGTTGAGCGAGGCGTGCTTAAACGTTTGGCTAGAGCGGTAGATTTTTCCGCGATCGCCAAGGGCTTCGCTGTTGATGTGTTGTCCGATCTGCTCAGTGATTCAGGCTATCCGAATCATCTGGTAGAAGTTGGGGGAGAACTGATGGCCCAAGGAACCGCGCCTTCGGGCCAGCCTTGGCGGGTTGCCATTGAGCGGCCGAGCACGTCCGAGAGGGGCCTTTATGCTGTGGTACCTCTTAACAATCTCGCCATGGCGACGTCCGGAGATTACCGGAATTTCTTTACCGAAGAAGGCATTCGTTACTCCCACACCATTGACCCGAGAACCGGTTATCCGGTAACACACCGACTGGCCTCAGTGACTGTCTTGCATGAGCACGCAGCCATGGCAGATGGTTGGGCCACCGCATTGAATGTGCTCGGGCCTGAGGCCGGGCTAACGCTCGCCCGCCAAGAGCAACTTGCGGTGCTCATGTTAGAATACGATGGCGAGGAATTTAGAGAGCTCACCACGCCCAATTTTGATGCCGTCCTCGACAAGCATCGTTGAGCAGTAGGGCTCGCGCTCGGAAGCGATCGGCGGTCTTCGAGCGTGTTAGGCAACTCGGTAAAAAACACGACAAAAATTTGAAGGTAAGTAGAGGCGAGCGGTTTTTATTAAGCGTCGAGGAATTGGTAAAACACTCGCGCCGCCTTGGTGATGAAGTCTGTTGCCGGATTCCAGAAGCGAGTGTTGTCCTCACATCATGGTAAGGATTCCCGCTTCTGAGCGAACAAGGGGTTAAGCGTTTTAAGGCTCGCACTTAAGCCGCCTGCGGTCGTTAGTGACAAAATCGAGAGCTTTACAGGACCCGGTAGCGAATTCGATAGAAGAGCACAAGTTGGAACCCATTCTTATGGTTGAATTTCTAGTTACGTTCGGCTTCTTCCTGGTGATGGTCTTCGCAATGGCCATCGGTGTTCTTCGTGGTCGCGCCCCGATTTCGGGTACCTGTGGTGGCCTCAATCAGATGGGCGCGGGTGGAACCTGTGAGATTTGCGGGGGGCGGCCAGAAGCTTGCCGGGAAATAGATCCTCTAGGCCAAGAGCAGAGTTTGTCAAAGAGACCACCCATCACCGACGCGTCGAAAAGCGCATTTTGAGGCTGCCATTTCAGGTAGGCGCTACGGGCGCTAGCAGGAGAATGTTCTAGAACCCGGAAGCCCAGTTAAAGCAGGGCGCGTCACTCGTGAAAGTTCGCCAGACGCTGAAATTGGAGAACATCTTCATCGAGTCCAAATCGAGACTCGCTCCTCAAAAAAATCATGGCAACGTGCCATATCTTCAAGGAAGGGTTCGAGCTCGCTCATCAATAGCGCTTGCGGGCCATCAACTAAAGCTTCTGCTGGATTGGGGTGAAAATCCACTAAGACCATGTTGGCGCCCGCGACAACGCCCTGTGCTGCGGCGTGCGCAATTTCTAAAACACCCTCGGGTGATCGTCCACGATCGCCCACAGAGTGCGATGGATCAACGCATATCGGCATTCGAGTCAGGCGTTTGACAAGCGGCACTTGAGCGAAATCGACCAAATTGCGATGGGGCGCAGCGCCCTCGGTCTTCATTCCTCGCAAGCAAAAAATGACGTTGGAATTACCCTCGCTTGCCAGATATTCCGCTGCATTGAGCGATTCATTCAATGACACACCAAAACCGCGTTTGAAGAGAATGGGAAATCTTGATTGGCGGCCGACACTCTTGAGCAACTCAAAGTTCTGCGTGTTTCGTGTGCCAATCTGGAGCATTACCCCGGTCGGGTTCCCGGTTTGCTCGAGCGCCGATTCAATTTCAGTGATGTGATCCTCGTGAGTGATTTCCATAGCGACGACCTTAATGTCGTATTTGCCAGCAAGTTCAAACACATAGGGAAGACATTCGGCCCCATGGCCTTGGAAGGCATAGGGGTTGGTCCTGGGCTTATAAGCACCCATCCGAGTACATTGCTGACCTGCAGCTTTCAGCGCACGCATCATGTGTTCAACATGTTCTCGATGATCAACGGCACATAGACCAGCAAATACATGGAAGCTTGATTGATTGAACTGAAGACCCTGATATTCGAAGCCTGAGCGTCTGGATAGATCGGCGTGACGACCTAAAATTCGATACTCTTCGGATACACGGATGACGCGATCAACGGCCTCGAACCCAGCCATAACTGAGGTGTCGAGTGTTGACGTGGCTCCGAGCAAATAGAGTTCCGTTAAGCGCCGCTCCTCGCCTTGGATTACGTGGGATTGCACCCTGATTCCAGGTAGCCCCTCTAGATAGTGGACCAACGTTTGATATGCAGCATCGCTGGGCGTGATCGCGGGATTGAGAATGAGAATCATAAAATGGCCTCAAAAGTGCAAATCGAATGCGCAAAAGGAGAGACATTCATTCAGATTGACTGACAGATCGAAGCCTCAGTTGCCTAGCTCGAACGAAAGTCTGCCACCGCTTTTGCTCTGCAAAATCCTGCGTTAATTCAATCCCGACGATGTTCACCTTGTCGGTGCTCGTGGTGCAATGTTTGACCTCGCCAACTGAAAGATGAAGCAGCGAATCTTGGCTTTCGAATAACATGGCCGCGACACGCTGCCCGATGGAGAAGGCGGCAGACGATTCAAAGGCCAGTCCGCGTTCACTGAGTTCACACACTTGGCATCGCCAATCGCGGAACTTGGCTAACTCGGCTTCTATGAGCCCATCAGCCAGCTCTAACACTTGGTCGGCCAACTCAAGATACGATTGGGCATGTTGATTCAGCAGCTTTGCTGTTTGTGCTCGGTCTAGGCATACCTGCCGCACATGCACGGCTTTTGAGAGCACTGGGTGCCCAATGTAAGTTGAAAATGCTGCGTAGGGCTCTGCGCTCTGCCTATCCAATGGCATAATGAATGCCTGTAGAGCATCTTCGAAACGAAAATAGTCTCGCTTTTGATTGATGAGTGCGTGGGTCATAAAGGGCCTGCAAGCGTCTTAGCGGTAGATTGCCCGCCACTCAGAATTCTAACGGATCTAAGAACCGAGATGAACGAGGATGGCTTCCCGCTCAAATTCAAGGTACTGAAGTTGACGAGACTGCAAACCATCATCGCGCAAAATAATCGCGCCCACATTGTTTCGCGTCGCTGGTTGATTGAACTTGGGGTGATCTTTGCGTCGCGAAAGCATTCATTTGCATCTGGACTGACTGGGCTCAAAATTCCGCTGCTGGGTTTGGCCGCCTCGGTCGCGATTTTGTTCGCGTCACTCGCTGTAGTGAACGGCTTTGACCTTGCCATGCGAGAAAGGGTCTTGTCCCGAGTACCGCATGTGCTGCTGACCCCTGCATTCGACTCGGCTTTCGAAGGCCATTGGCGAACTCGGTTTGAAGCAGACCCACTCGTGATGTCGGCAACACCCCTTATAGAAGTGCCCGTCCTTTTGATCAGCGAGCAACAAATTGTCCCAGTGAATATCCAAGGATTCGACATTCAAACAGGTTCGAAGGCCCCTGCGATTGCCAACGACTTAACCGAGGGTAGGTTCAGTCAGCTTGGAGAACAAAAATATCAGATCGCTATGAGCGAGCAACTCGCCAACGAACTTCAGGTTGCCGTGGGCGACCAAGTCTCAGCTGTGTTGCCCGAACTGAGGCCCGGACTCATTCAAGCGCCAAGGCAACGAAGCTTAAAAATTGCGGCCTTGTTCAATTCGCAATCTGACTTGGATGAAAAGCTGACTTTGACCTCCATCGAAACGGCCAGGCGATTGGGCGGTGTCCAGGTTAGAGAGGGGATAAGTATCGAGTTAATCGATCTTTTTTCGGGGCATGCCCTCATAGAGCGCATTCAATCGGATCCAGAAATGCCAATCATGCGCATTTCCCTTTGGCAGCACCGATATGGCAGTCTCTACGCCGCGATCGCGCTTCAGAAACAGATTCTGTTCGTGTTGCTGTTCCTGGTAGTTTCTATTGCTGCATTTAATTTAGGATCGCACTTTGTCGTCAGTATCGAATCAAGGCGGCGTGATATCGCAATTTTGAGAACTTTGGGGGCTGAGCGCCGAGAAATCCTGGCGCTGTTCTTAACTCAGGGGATGGTGCAGTGTAGTGTCGCAACGGCGCTTGGTCTTGTGCTAGGGCTGCTTATTTTACCTGGCTTTGTATTTCTGCTTGACCTTGTAGCCACGTTCTCCGAGATTGATCTTTTTGCGGAGTATTTTGTTCACTACTTGCCTTACGACTATTCGGCGATGGACGCCAGTTGGGTCGCGCTCTCTTCGCTGGTTGTTGGCCTCGTCGCACACATTTACCCCGCTATTCGAGCGTCTCAAACGTCGCCCAGCCATGAGCTAAACCATGTCCGAATTCGATAAAAAGCATATCCAATCGCCGTCATTGATCCATTGCGACGATATTTCGAAATGGTTTGAAAGTGAGGATGGCGAAAAACTGACGGTACTCGAAAGTCTTCATCTAAGTATCTCTGAAGGCGAATTCGTTGCCATCGTAGGCGCGTCAGGTTCTGGCAAGAGCACATTGTTGCATCTGATGGGAGGGCTCGATCGACCATCGAGTGGGGATGTCACCTTTCGCTCGCAATCTTGGGCTCATATGTCCGATCGCGAGAGAGCTAAGGCCCGGGCGACTGATTTAGGATTTGTCTATCAGTTTCATCATCTGATTGGGGAGCTTACAGCGCTCGAAAACATCGCGTTAACGCTTCGCATTCGAGGGCAGTCGAAGTCAGAGTCTGAGCTTCGCGCGCTCGATGTGCTTGATCAATTCAACTTAAGCGACCGATCTCGCCACTATCCACATCAGTTGTCGGGTGGCGAGCGGCAGCGAATCGCCATTGCTCGTGCGCTGGTTCACCGCCCGCGTTGTGTGTTGGCTGACGAACCAACAGGCAACTTGGATGAAGCGTCAGCAGCGACGGCCATACATTTGCTGGTGGATGGATGCAAAGCGCGAGGCGCAGCGCTGGTCGTGGTTACTCATAATCCGCTACTGGCCGCTCAGGCGGACCGAACGCTTACCATCTCTCAGAGCCGCGTTGTCTGATGTCTTTAAAGCTCGTGATAGCCTTGGGCGTTCAGCTCTGCGCTCGAGGGCTATGGGGAGGTCAATCTGAACGATTGTCTCGGTTTCTGGCGTGGACCACGGTGATCAGTTTGACCTTGGGTATTGCGGCTTTGATTATGATGACCGCGGTAATGAACGGGTTCGATGTGACGCTTCGCTCGAGGTTATTGTCTATCGTGCCTCATCTTGTTGTTGATGGTCGTCAAGCACGCTCGAGCATCATCGCTGAAACAGCATCTAATCAGGGCACCGCAGTCTCAAGTTTCCTGAGCGCAGAGGGCATGGTCATAGGCGATGAACATTACTACGTCAAAGTTCAAGGTGTGTCGGATCAAGATCCGATCAGGCTCGCGTTGGCAAACCAAGGAACCTTAATTGGGCGTTGGCCAGAGTCCCATTCTGGCGCTACAGAAATCGCCATCGGTGCGCCCCTTGCTCGAAGAGCGAACTTGTCGCTGGGGGGCGATGTGTTAATCCTTTTCCCTCGTGTAGAGCGAGGGCGGTTGCAGCCCATTTGGCACCGATTCAAGGTCACTGGCCTATTCTCAATGGGGGCCGAAGTAGACTATGGCACCGCGATTACAACGGTGACAGAGATGTCGACCCTGCTCGATGACTCTAGCCATTGGCGGCTAACGCTAACCGACCCGAATAACGTGACGCAGGTGAAAAAACAACTTCAGGCCGCCGGCATTGACCCCATTTCGTCCTGGGACGAGGACTACGCGAGTTTCTTTCGGGCGGTTAAGACAGAGAAATTCATGATGGCCGCGCTTCTCGGTCTCCTTGTACTTCTCTCGTTAATCAGTTTGCTGTCTAGTGTGCAAAGAACGCTGACAGAAAAAAAAGGCGTCGCCTCGATGCTTCAGGCCTCCGGCTTGACCAAATTTCAAATTCAGTGTGTGTTCATGACTTATGGCGCTTCGCTCAGTCTCATTGCGCTCGCGCTAGGTGCGATATTCGGTATTTTTGCCAGCATTGCACTGCCTACGTGGATGGCTTGGATAGAGTCGATCACGGGTTTCTCCGTAGTGAGAGGGAGCTACTTCACTGATTTGCCCGTCGACTTGAGGTGGAATGACGTTCTTTGGATCCTCGGTGGCAGCCTCGCAGCCAGCGTTGCGACGGTTCGCTACGCTTGCCAATCGTTGTCAGAAGAGGATCTTACGGTTTGGCTTCGTTAATGCGCTGACTTCGCTTCGCTTGCAAGCGGCGCAGACGCGCCCAGAAGTACCACTGAACGGCAAGATAGCCGAGGATGCCCGTTGAAAGGCCGCAGAGGAGACAGCCGAGGATTAGCGGTAGCCAAACTTCAGCCAATCGGTCGGCCAGCCAGTGCCAAGAGAGTTCAATGACATCCAAACGGACCCCGTCGCCAGTGACCATCGCACCGATTTCGTAAGCGAAGTACATCATCGGAGCCATCGTAATCGGGTTTGAAACCCACACAACGGCAATGGCTATCGGAATATTACATCGACGAAGAATGCAGAGCACGAGGCACGGCACCATCTGGAAGGGCATGGGCAAAAAACAACAAATGGCACCCCAAAACACGGCTTCAGAGACGCTGTGGCGGTTCATGTGCCACAAATCTCTATCTTGAGTAAAACGACCCATCGACCGGAAGAATCGATTGCCATCGAGTTGCTCTTGAGTGGGCAAATATTTTCGTAAATCCATTGCTTAAGGTCTGTCTGGTCAGGGCGCACGACTTTAAGCGAGAGTGCTTAATCGTGGGGTGCCGAGCGCCGCTGACTATAAATCAACTCTAGTGCCCATACTACGGGATGCTTCAAGCCGTCGCCACGTTCCCTAAAGTTGAAGCGATCAGCGCATGGGTGGTATCGAGCGCCAACACAGGGTTTGTTACAGCAGTCGCGCTCTTTTCCTTACCTCCTCTTTTGGTTTTCTCCGCTCTTGGTAGACACCCGAGACTGCGTTTTGTCGTTTTCGCTTGCCTTTTCAGTCTGCTTTCAGCGATGACTCACTTCTTGAATTTTGGGGCACTGAATTCGAGCGTATTGCCAAGCTGCGAGACACGATGTGCGGTCATCGGACAGATCATCAATGTTGAGATCGATCGCAATGAACGAACGACACGAATCTTGCTTCGCACCGAACGGTTTGGCGCGCGCCTTGCTCGTGCTGAGGACATTGATTTTTGGTTGGGTGGGGGCAGCCATCGGCTAAGCATGGGTGACCGATTGACGGGTTGGGCGAGAAAAGAGCCTTTTCACGTTCGGGCCAACCATTTTCAAGCGCAATGGCCCTGGCTGCGAGCCGATCCGGTTCAGGGCAGAGCGGATCTGATTTCGGTCGATGCCATCTCTGATAGTTGCCCGCGCCCAACCGCCTGTATCGCTGCGAATTGGGCCTCGAGAATCAAACAACTTGGTCTGAGTCAGGACGCTGAGCAGACAATACTTGCACTGACCCTGGGTCAGGTGCAGTCGCTCGATGCAGATCATTGGCAATCGCTCAGCGCGACCGGAGCTGTTCATTTGCTCGTTATCTCTGGATTGCACATCAGCGCGCTCATGCTGGGGATCTTTCAAATCCTTCTGTTATGCCGAATGAACAGGGGCTCTGCGTTTATGGTCGCCTCCATGGGTACCCTAGTTTATCTTCAAGTCATTGGTCTGAGCATTCCGGCACTCAGAGCATGGGTCATGACTTGTCTCGCGCTGGGTGCGTACGCGTACCGACTTCCAATCAACATCAATAGTGTGTTGATCTTAGCGCTGGCGGGCGTTCTCTCGGTGTTCCCCAGAGCGTTAGCGGAGCCAGGATTTTGGTTCTCCTTCGTCGCTGTTGGTTATCTGATCAACAGCGAGCTCGTGCAAGATTCTCGCTTCCAAAGAATTAAAACGCTTGTGAAGACGCAAATGACGCTGAGTCTCCTGAGTTGGCCCGTTCTCTGGCTTCAGGGTTCGCCCGTTGTATTGCTGGGTTGGTTTTTTAATCTGATGTTGGTGCCTTCGGTCGTCTTCCTAATCTTTCCATTGAGTTGTCTCATGGCGCTATGGATCATCATGTCGCCCAGATCATTACAATCACTGGACGGATTACGGGTACTCCATGTTGTTGACCCGCTCATGCAGGGTTTTTGGCACGGAGTCACGAAGCTCAGCGAGCTTTCGCCTCAACTCGATACGGTTCCTGTCGCAGCTTGGATAGCAGGGTTAAGCCTAGGGCTCATGTTACTTGCGACGATCGGGCGTCGAGTCATTGGCACCTTGTGGCCTTTTTATCTGCTGCTAGCGTTGAGTCTGCAACGTGCCGCGCCCTCCGGACCGGCTAGTCTAGAACTATGGGTTCTAGATGTGGGGCAAGGAACCTCGGTGCTCGTTCGCACGCGCGGCTTCCGCCTACTCTATGACACCGGCCCTGCGAACGAGTGGCACAATGCAGGTGAATCGACGGTCGCACCTTTTTTGTCTCGTTTGGGCATCCGTCAGCTAGATCACCTGGTGATCTCGCATTCTGACAGCGACCACGCGGGGGGAATGTCGGCGGTGTTAAGGCGGCTGGAGGCGCAACCGACGGAGTTAATCCAGGCCAGTCACTGCCAGCTCGACTTCAGTCCCGAGCCTGGGATGCGCATTCGAACAATCCAATTCGCGGCGGGGCAAACGACCAATGACCGCTCTTGTAACTTGTTGATCTCTTACGGTTCTTTTGAAGCGTTACTCATGGGTGATCCAAGCGCCTCAGCCGAACTAAATCTCGTGCGACAAATTCCTTCCGAACTAGATTGGTTGCTCGTGAGTCACCATGGTGCGGGTACCTCTTCAAGCCCGGCATGGCTAAATCATGTTAAGCCAGAATTTGCTGTCATCAGTGCTGGGGCACGGAACGCTTTTGGCCACCCACATCCTGATGTGATTAACCGTCTCAAACGACGTAACGCGCAAATATTCTCGACGTCAAAACAGGGTGGGCTGGTGTTCGAGATTTCCGCCGAGGGCAAGGTCTCTTGGCGCTCTGTCCTTGAATCAAGGCACTGAACGCTTGGACCTTGATTTTTTGTGGGAAACGATGAATCCTAGCGCGCTTTTATTGACGGGTCAGGTCGTGAACCAAGCGCTTTCGAAAATTATCAGTCAATTAGATCTTGAGCAGATTGAACTCAATCTGTTTAGAGGCCAAAGCGAAAATTTGGGCACGCCACGCGTCTTTGGTGGCCAGGTAATTGGTCAGGCGTTAATCGCAGCACTGCGCACGGTGCCAGATCGGCACTGCCACTCTCTGCATGGATACTTTTTGCGGCCCGGCAACCCTAATGCGCCAATACTGTACGAAGTTGACAGGATTCGAGACGGTAAGAGTTTCACAACGCGTAGGGTCGTCGCACTGCAATCTGGGGAGGCGATTTTTAATTTGTCTTGCTCGTTTCAAGTGCTGGAAGAGGGGCTTTCTCATGCCCGGTCAATGCCTGACGTGCCCCATCCCGATGAGCTCCCTGATGAGCGCGAATTGATGCAAGCACGCTTAGCGTCAATTCCCGAAGCTATGCGAGAGATGATGCAAAGAGAGCGCCCTATTGAGTTGAAACGAGTCGAACCCATTGACTACGCCAATCCAATAAAAATGCCGCCCAAGCAGCACACCTGGTTCAGGGCACGTTATCCACTGGGGGATGACCCAGCCCTGCACCAGTGCCTTCTCGCTTATGCCTCCGACATGGGCATCTTGTCGACTTGCGCGTTGCCCCATGGTCGATCCTTTCTGACAGGACTGATGACGGCAAGCTTAGATCACGCCATGTGGTTTCATCGACCGTTTAGTTTCGATGAGTGGATTCTGTTTGAGCAAGATTCACCTTCGTCGGGTGGTGCTAGAGGCTTCAACCGAGGCACTATGTACACCGAAAAAGGGGTGCTCATTGCTTCGGTTGCCCAAGAGGGTTTAATTCGTGACGTGGCAGCCAATG
>CAYZUV010000037.1:0-15348 GCA_964481245.1 uncultured Pseudomonadales bacterium | reverse complement strand
GACACAAGAAAACCCTTCAAAATGCGTGAAGTGATTCGGCGAGTGGTCGACGAAGCATCTTTTATGGAGATCTCGGAGAAATTCGGTCGAGGTCAAATTATCGGCCTAGCTCGGTTGAGTGGTTTACCCGTCGGCATTATTGCCAACGACTGTAAGTATTACGCGGGTGCGATGACTGCACAGGGGTCGCAAAAAGTCCGCCGGATGATCGAACTTTGCGAAACCTTCCATCTACCGATTGTGAATTTTTTGGATGAGCCGGGATTTATGGTTGGTCCTGAAGCAGAGCGCCTAGGGACGATTCGGTACGGGATGAGTGCTGTGGCAGCGGCCTCACAGTCGAGACTGCCTTGGGCAACCGTAGGAGTCCACAAGGCCTTTGGTGTGGCATCAGCGGCCCACTTTGCCCCTTTTACCTACAAGCTCGCTTGGCCTTCTTACGAAACAGGGGCGTTACCCGTTGAGGGCGGCGTCGCCGTTGCATTCCAGCGCCAACTCGCGGAGAGCGATAACCCAGATGAGTTGAGGGCAAAGCTTGAGGCTGAATTGGCTTCCGCTCGATCGCCGATGGGCATGATGGAGAGTTTCGCACTACATGAATTGATAGATCCAAGTGAGACTCGGCACCGGTTATGTCAATGGTCGCATTGGATTGAACCGTTGTTGGACGACCTCAAGGGACCCGCCCGCTGGGGATATCGACCCTGATGCGCGCAGACGTGTCTCCAGTCGCCTTGCCGAGATCACTACTTTGTCGCTCTCTCAGGCGGGCCGTGAGCACTGTTCTTTCGCTCATGTGGGCTTTGTGCGCTGGCCCGCCTATTGCCTCGGCGCTCGAGAGCCCTTGGGTGAACTCGGGACAGGCGAATGCAAGGCTTCTGACCTCCAAGGATCAAATGGTGGCAGGCGAATCGATTTGGTTGGCGCTAGAACTTGAACTTCCCGACGGTTGGCACACTTATTGGCGAAATCCAGGTGATTCTGGTGCGCCACCCACGCTGGATTACTCGCTCCCAAAGGGTGTCTCGCTTGGGCAGGTGCACTGGGTGCCGCCAGAGATCATTCCGTTTGGACCGCTGGTCAATTTGGGGTACAAAAAGCGCGCGTTCTACGCCCAACCTCTGAAACTGCCCCCTGACTTCGAAGGCGAATACCTTGATATCCAACTTCAAGGTCGTTGGTTGGTTTGCGAAGCCGTGTGTATTCCAGAAAGGGCCGAGCTCTCGCTGCGCTTACCTGTGAAGGTTGGGTCCATCGAGGATACTTCAGAGCGAGATACAAGCGGTAGAGTCGGTAGATCTCTCACTCGCGGCGATCCTGCGGCGTGGCTTAGCGATTTGCAGACTCTGTGGCCAAAACCGCTTCCCGGCGCCTCGGTTCACATGAAGCAAAACCAAGTCGTCGTTCGCTTACCTGCAAGCGTGGCCTCTGTGTCCGAGCAAGCGAAATTGACTTACTTGCCTTACACCGCTGAATCCATCGACTTAACGCTCGCACAAAAATGGCAAGCATCTTCCAGTTCGGACTTGGTTGAGTTGATCCTGCCTGTTGATTTAGATGAAGCGGTTGATATGTCAGGCGTCATTCTTTTTGAGGAGATTGTGGCCGGTAAAACCTTACGGGGCGCATTTGAGGTCGTTCATTCTGTGCAACCCGTCGAGGGGCCTGATTCTCTCACTGTGTTAACTGCGATGCTGTTTGCGTTTCTTGGAGGGCTGATCCTGAATTTGATGCCCTGCGTCTTTCCCGTGCTTTCGATCAAAGTGCTTGGTTTGATTGAGTCATCGAGCAGGCGTTCTAGCTTCGCCGCAGGATTCAGTTACGGCGTGGGGGTTGTTGTGAGCTTCCTGGCGCTTGCCTTGTTATTGGTGATCCTTCGGGAGCTTGGCGAGAATTTGGGTTGGGGTTTTCAACTTCAGTGGCCCTGGATGGTGGGGGTGCTGGCACTGATCTTCGTGCTGCTTGGGTTGAATCTCAGCGGCTTTTTCGACATGGGGCTGGGCATGCAGACGTTTGCAGGCAATCTTCAGGCGGGCCAAAACAGTGCGAGCCGTATGAACAGCTTTTGGACGGGGGTTTTGGCTGTGGTTGTTGCCGCACCCTGTACCGCGCCTTTTATGGGCGCCGCCCTTGGGTATGCCATGACGCAACCGCTTGCATCAACCTTTGCAATCTTTTTTGCGCTTGGCGTTGGTATGGCAGCCCCGATGACTCTGCTGGCGAGCTATCCCAAACTGCTTTCTGGTTTGCCGAAACCAGGGCCTTGGATGGTCCGGCTTAAGGAAGTTCTGGCTTTCCCGATGTACTTCTCGGCGCTCTGGCTGGTTTGGGTGCTCTCTGAGCAGACCGGCGGCCTTGGACTGCTGATTTGGGGATCCATATTCATCGGCTCGGTGTTTCTGATTTGGTTGGGCCAACAAGCACCCTCGCTTGAGCGAGTTCTGTGGCTTGTGGCACTGCTCGTATTGCCGCTCGGGTTCGCCCAGTTGGAAACACGGTCATCCCTAGCCAGTGATCCGCTCCTCCAGGGCGCGCCTTCTCCTTCGGGATCGCTTGTCTATTCGGATGAGGCCGTTCGCGCTGCACTGGCAAACGGTCACCCAGTGTTTGTCGATTTCACGGCGGACTGGTGCATTACCTGCAAGGTGAATGAACGACTGGCCATTCAAGCGGCTGCCACCCAAGCGCTATTTGATGCGCAGGGCGTTGTGGTTTTGGTTGCCGACTGGACCAATGAAGACGCATCCATCACCCAGGCACTGGCTCGGTTTGGTCGGGTGGGTGTGCCGCTTTACCTACTCTACCGGCCAGGCGAACAAAACCCTCAAATTTTGCCTCAGCTGTTGACGCCCGATGTGATCAGGGAGGCGCTCATTGGAGACGCGAATACGTCTATCTAGGCCAGATGCGGGCTGATATCAGGCATTACGAACGATTGGCGAACAAAGTGTAGGCCGAGATGCGTCCCACGACTTATGAGGTATAACCAACTGCTAGTTTAAGAGTCGAATAGTTAAAGAGGCGAAGAGGGTGCCAGGGTACGTGCAGTCAAAAGAGGGCAGGGGTAGGATCAGGCCGCCCAGGCTGGATCCATGCTGGTTGTTGCCGGTTGGCAGAGCCATTGGTGTGAAGCAACTCGCCATCAAAGAATTGACCACTAGAAAACTAATCACTGAAAAATCAGGTGCCAAAAAAAATCGAGAGGCGCTTGATTTTCCTCAGCGATATTTCCGCCAAAAGCCTGAGAGCGCCTTTCAAATTGTCTTTTGAGAGGGCTCTCCAAGGGCTTTCCGCGACCGTCGCGCAGTGCTTGCGCAGTGTGGCGATTGCACTGTTCGTTCGTGATTAGGGATCGACTCGGGCTGAGGCCTGTCCTTTGATGACTTCAACGCCTTCCTCGTCCTTCGTGGACACGCTTAAATCGACAAAGTGCTCACCCCCTTCCTCTCGAATGGCCTCAATCGTGGCGGTCGCAGTCAAGGTCGCACCCGGGAAGACCTGGGACGTGAACCGAACGCCGTACGCTGTCAGCCGTCCGTCACCCACATAGTTCGTGAGCATTCTGCCTGTCATGCCCATGGACAGCATTCCGTGCGCAAACACGGAGGGGTAACCCGCAATCTGTGTTGTAAAAATTTCGTCAGAGTGCAATGGATTGTAATCACCCGACGCGCCAGCATATTGAACGATCTGTGTTCGGGAGAGGTTTTTGCAGACCTCTTCGCTGTAGGTATCGCCAACTTTCAGTTCACTTGCTCGAAGTGCCATGATCACTCTCCCCAATTAGCTGCTGGTCGCAGGGCGTTCAGTACGAACCCCAACGCTGGTTGCGGTTACCACTAAGTCACCAGACTGGTCTCGATACTCGGTGACGGATTCGCTGAACATCAGCTTGCCACCCCGTCGACCCTCTTTTTCCCAGCTTTTGCCGGGTTTTGTTGTGGCCGTGAGTACGTCACCCGCTTTGAGTGGCTTGTGGTAGACATAGTGTTGTTCGGCATGTAGACCACCGCCGCCGCCTCCACCGCCGCTGCCTTCTTTTTTCGTGATACCCGTCGGACCCTTAGCAGAACCGAACCACTCCTCGCCAATCTTTGGGCGTAAAAAATAGTCAGGGTCAAACTGCGCGCTCGCCTGAACGAAGGTGGGAGGAGCGATGACCGCGCCAGCTTCTGTTGTCTTCGCATGTTCCGCATCATGGTAGATGGGGTTTGCATCGCCAATAGATCGAGCGAACAACATGATGTGTCCTGCCTCGATCGGGAATTTGTCTACAGCCATAATGTTCTCCCTGGTAACTGACCGAACCCGTAATAGGATTGCCGAAAGTACACAGTGAATGCTGGAAGAGTCAAGCAATCGCAAGATTAGGGGTTTTTATCTTGTCCGATCAGAAATCGGCGGTTAAGATGGCCGGCCCGGTCATTGAAACGAAGCTTAAACAGAACTGACTCGAAAACAGTCTACGTTCGCTAACGATTTAAGTGAGTTAAGGATTGTTTGCTACGGTGGGGCAGGGGAGAAATTGAACAATTGATGCGCAAATGAGCGTGCCTTCGAGACGGAGTGGGCAATCGATTGTTTGTTTTGAGCCCCAGCGTTTAGCCAGGTCTCTTTGCTGAACCGGATACAAGAAAATCAGGGAAGGTTTATGTCGCGTCCACCTCGAATCGAATACCCCGGTGCTAATTACTACATCACGGGTCGCGCTTTGATGGGGCGGGAAGCATTCGTAGACGCTCAGGACTACCGAAGTTTTAAGTCTGTACTAGCCAGCGTCGTAGAGCGATTTGGCTGGGTCCTCGAGAGCTTCGTCTTGCTACCCGATCACTACCATTTGATCGTTGAAGTCCCGCTTTCAAATCTTTCAAAGGGGATGCGTCAGCTTAACGGCGTCTATACCCAACTTTACAATCGTCGTCATGGGACAGAAGGCCCAGTGTTCCATGGTCGTTTCAAGAGTGTGGTGTTTGAGAAAAAGTCCTTCTTGCTGCCCATCTTCAGGCATGCGGCACTGAACCCGGTTCGAGTCAAGGTGGCCAAGTCGGCTGACAAATATCAGCACAGCAGCTATCCCGCCATCATCGAAGAAGCCCCTATGCCAGAGATGCTTTCACCCGAAGGTGTTTATGAGGCCATTGGGCAGCGAGATGTGGTGAATCGACTTCGTCGTTACGTAGATAGTGACGATCTCGAGGGCTCGCCACTTGACGAGCGTGCACATCAGGTATTGCTCGGTAGCGATGACTTTGTCGATCGTATGCAGGCGTTGCTGAAGAAGTCCACGGCAGCCAAGCGTGCCCCCAAGGTTGCGGGTCGCCGCAAATCTCTGAAGATGATTTTCCGCGGCGTCGAGAAATTAGGTAAACAGGATCGAAACGCTCGCATAAGGATGGCGCATATTGACTATGGCTATACGCTGGCAGAGATTGGCGATCATTTAGGGCTGCATTACACCACCGTCAGCAAAGTGGTTAACGCTCAGGCCAAGATGGCCTAAGTCAAAACAAGCCAACCCCGCCAAGATTCTAGGCCTAGGCCGCCATTTCATCATCTGATTGATTCTGCCCAGAAGTGAAGCACCGACTTTTAGGCTCAGACGGATGATTGTAGTTCGTGATCGAGAGCGATATGATCCAGCAAGCTCTCGAGTCGGTGAGCTGACTCTGCATCAGTGCCGCTTTATGAGACTCGGGTTAGGGTCTGAGTGTTTGATTTTTAGGAGGGAGAAATCCGTGCGTAGACGTAAGGCCGTCATCGGGGAGGAAAACGAAGAGATCGATCTCACCCCAATGCTAGACGTGGTATTCATTATGTTGATCTTCTTTATCGTCACAGCGACGTTCGTTAAAGAGATCGGTCTTGACGTGAATAGTCCAGATAAAAACCAGAATGTGAAAGATGCCGATAAGCAGAGCATCGTGGTTCAGATCACCAATCGAGATCGAATTCGCATTCGAGGTCGAGATATCGATTTTCGTTCTGTGCGGGCTAACATTGAGCGATTGCATGCGGAAAACCCAGAGGCCCCTGTGGTCGTTCAGCCGCATCCGGATAGCACCACAGAAACCATGATTCACGTGATGGACTCGGCGCGCCAGGCGGGCGTTTATAACGTCTCGATCGCCGCCACATAAGCTGACCCATATCTCTGAAAGCGCGAGTTGGCCGAATGGCTGGCTCGCGTTTTTTTATGCTTGAGGGTGACAGGCTCCCGGCGTCTTGCTCGCGAAGCCATGTCAATTGATGCCCTGCGTGACGCCCATACTTGTGCCCTCGACCAAATGTCAGCTAGTGGTGGGCACCATCAAAGCGCACCGTTTTTCACACGAACCGACATTTGCTCGACATTCGCTGCGCAATCCATGCCACTCGATCGATAAAACGGAGAGGTGGTCCACTTGCTGGCCAGTTACTGCGTATTTTAATGCTACTTTGCCAGCGAGGCTTGCCCTAATAGAGAACACACGCACTAAATTATGAGACACTGCCCGCTGGCTTGATCAAGCGGACGAGAGCGATCGCGGTTGTGCTGGGCAGAGCAACTTGTGGGCATCGACCCAGCGCGCATAATAGTCCTCCATCAAACATTGAGAGAGAGCAATGCGGTTCGGAAGACGCGAGAGGCGTCGAGAAAAGCACAGTTAGACAAGAAGAGAGAACATCATGGAATTGATTCTAATCAGGCACGGTCTCCCAGAAAAAGTCGTACGGGACGACGGTGGCGCTGCAGACCCTGAGTTGTCCGCAACTGGCCATCGTCAGGCGCAGAAGATGGCTGAGTACCTTCAGACGGAGCCGATTACGAAAATCTATTCAAGTCCAATGCGGCGGGCAGCGCAAACAGCAGAGCCCTTGGCTTCGTTGCTCGATTTACCTGTGACTCTTGTTGACGGTGTGGCTGAGTACGATCAGCAAGCGGACCACTACATACCTGTCGAGCAGCTCAAGGAGGAAAACTACGAAGCCTGGAAATCCCTGATGCGCGGAGAACTGCAGGGGTACGATTTTGAAGCGTTTGTTGATCGTGCCATCACAGCGTTGAATAACATCATTGCCAATCACCGCGGCGAGACAGTGGCGGTGACGTGTCATGGCGGCATTGTCAACGTATGGGCAGCTCACGTTCTTGGGATGACGCCTCGGATGTTTTTCAACCCTTACTACACCAGTATTAGTCGATTTAGAGCCGCGAGCTCAGGCGAAAAGTCGGTGATCACTCTCAATGAGCGTCATCACGTCCGAGATGAAGTCTGAATCAATACTTCTTAGACTCTGGGTTCCTTCTGAGGTGAAATGCAAGTCAGACGTGTGGTTTCGATTGATTCAAAATACGGTGAGCGCATGAACAAGAGATTAAGACAGCTCACTATCTCGTTTTATTTGACGCTGTCGCTGGCGCTGAGTGGGTGCGCATCGTTGGTGGGATCCGTGACTTCTGGCCTTGCCGATAATCTCTCAAATGCGATCTTGAATTCGAAAGATATTGAGACCGTCAGAGAGGCTATTCCCGCTTACTTAATTCTCATCGACAGTTTTCTTCTAGAAGGCGATGCAAATCCCTCGCTTTACCTTGCGGCGAGCCAATTAAATGGCGCTTTTTCTTCGCTAGTTGAACCTGACCGAGCAGCGATCTTGTCAGAGAAAGCATTTTTTTATGCCAAACGCGGGGCATGTCTGGCGTCGGAGTCACTGTGCAACCTCGAAGCGGTGAGCTTTCCAGCGTTTGAGGCTCAAATCGAAGAGGTCGATCCGCGCTCGATCGAAGCGGCTTATCAACTTGGGGTTGCCTGGACCGGCTACATTCAAGCGCACAGCAGCGACATGATGGCCTTGGGCCAGTTGGGACGCGTGAAAGCCATTCTTGAACGCGTGCTGGCGATCGACCCGTCTTGGTCAGATGGCGCAGCGCAACTCTACATGGGCGGGCTTGAAACGATCCTACCAGCCAGCTTGGGTGGGCGCCCAGCAAAAGGCAGGGAGCACTTTGAGCGTGCGATTGCCTACTCAAAAGGACAGTTTTTGATGGCGAAAGTGATTTACGCAGAGCAGTATGCGAAGCTCATGTTCGACCAAGCGCTTCATGATCGCTTATTGAACGAAGTGATCGAGGCTGACCCGGTTGCACCCGACTTAACCTTGATTAACTTGGTTGCGCAGAATCTCGCGAAAGAGTTACTGGCGGAATCGGACGAATACTTTTAAGGATAGATTGATCATGCTGTGTAAGTTCAGAAGTTGGCGTTGGGGACTGCTCGCATTGTTCTGCCTGTGCCTCCAGAGTCAAACGATTCAAGCAAAGACCTACAAGATCGCTACCATCGCGCCAGATGGTCTGGGTTGGATTAAAGCGCTGCGGCAAACATTCAAAACCATTGACGAGGAGACCGAGGGGCGGGTGAAGTTCAAGCTTTATCCGGGTGGTGTTCAGGGCGATGACTTTACTGTCGTTCGGAAAATGCGCATCGGTCAGCTGCATGGTGGCGCGTTAGCCGCAGGGACACTTATTCGCTTTTATACCGATCTCCAAATTTACAATATGCCCTTGCAGTTCGACGCCTTCGCCGAGGTCGACCAAGTCCGCAAGGTGATGGATCAAGGGATCATCGATGGCATCAGCGACGGTGGGATGACCGTGCTACCGCTTATCGAAACGGGTTTTGCCTATTTGATGTCAAAGAAGCCCATTTCAAATCCCGAGGATCTCACGAACTTGAAAGTTTGGGTGCCAGAAGGTGATCCCCTTGGCGAACAATTGGTCAAATTGTTCAAAGTGAGTCCTGTGCCTCTGAACATCACTGATGTGCTGGCGGCGCTCCAGACGGGATTGGTGGATGCGGTGGCTGTACCGCCTTTGGTTGCGATTGCTTTGCAATGGCATAACCACGTGACCCATGTCATGGACTTGCCGCTGATGTACATATACTCAGTCTTTGCGCTCGATCCCAAGGTGCTGAGCGGGCTGGATGAGGCAGACCGATTAATCGTCCGGAAACACCTTGAGCCGTTGATGCGTCGCATCGATCGAGAGAATCGTTCAGATAATGAAAAAGCGTTCGAGGCACTCGTGGCAGGCGGGATTCGCAAAGTCACACCTAATGAAAGTGAGTTAGGCGCGTGGGAAATTGTGGCGGACACTGCAGTCGAGCAAATGCTCGCAGCTGGAGAGATCACGCAGCCTCAACTGGATGCGTTTCAACGCGCGCTCGAAGCGGCCCGCAAGTGAGATTAGCTTGACCGCCCTAAAGGTCAGCCCAATTCGAAAGACGTTGCAGGTGCTCCACTGGGTTGAGGATGCAGCGCTGATTGCAATGTTCGGTGCCGCACTCGGACTCGCGCTGCTCCAAATCGTGTTGCGTAACGGGTTTGATATGGGGTTTCTTTGGCTCGAATCGCTGCTCAAAATCCAGGTACTTTGGCTTGCTTTGCAAGGTGCGATGATCGGCGCGAGGGAGATGAAGCACATTCGCATCGATCTCCTCATGCGATGGCTACCCGCTGGGATTGCGGGCGCCTTAACGCGTGTGCTGTCTTTATTTTCGGCCTTGGTGTGTGGTTTGGGAGCGTATGCAGGGTCTGAGTTGGTGGCTTTTGAGCGAATGGATGGTTTGATGGCCTTCGGCTCGTTGCCTATTTGGCTGTGCCAGCTCATTCTCCCTTTGGCTTTTGCAGTAATGTCCATTCGGTTTGCGATTCAGGTGATATTTCCGGTCCGAGAACTCAGTCATGGGTAGTTTTGGCGCGCTCGGCCTCACCGTCGTTACATTTTTAGGAACGCCGCTCTTCATTGTCATTGCCGCGGCGGCTTTCCTTGGGTTTTATGTCTCAGACATCCCACCAACGGTGGTTGCGATTGAGATGTATCGCCTCATCGAGACGCCGATGCTAATGGCGCTTCCCTTATTCACCTTTTCCGGCTATCTCCTCGCTGAATCAGGCATGTCGCGTCGCTTGGTTGCGCTAACCGACGCGCTGCTTGGCAGATTGCCAGGCGGTCTTGCGTTGATCGCCTACGTAACGTGCGCGCTTTTTACCGCATTTACTGGCGCTTCCGGGGTGACGATCGTGGCTCTGGGTGCTTTGCTTCTGCCTGCACTGAAGGCCGGAGGCTACGACGATCGTTTCAGTCTGGGATTAGTGACTACCTCGGGGAGTTTGGGTCTCCTCATTGCACCGTCCTTGCCACTTATTTTGTACGGGGTGCTGGTTCAGCAGATGGATTTGCCTATCACCTTTACGCTTCAAGAGCTCTTCATTGCCGGTCTGTTGCCTGCCATTTTGATGATCGGACTTCTCATGGCTTATACCGTGTGGTCACAAAAAGGGGTGAGTGCAGCTGACCGTGGTGGCAGTATTCGTGCTGCTGTTTGGGAAATGCGCTACGAACTGCCTCTGCCATTTGTGGTCCTCGGAGGCATTTATTCCGGGTTCTTCGCGGTCTCCGAGGCGGCCGCGATCACGGCGGCTTATGCGGTGATCGCGGAGGTGGTGTTGATGCGCGAAATTCAGTTACGGGCCCTGGGCGGCATTATTCGTGATGCCATGGTGATGGTGGGAGGGATCCTCCTGATTTTGGCTGTTTCGTTAGCGTTTACCAACTTCCTGGTGGATGCTGAGGTCCCTCAAACACTCTTTGAATGGGTCAGTGCCTACATCTCGAGCCCGTTGACATTTTTGCTGCTACTAAATCTCATTTTGCTCGCGCTCGGCGCGATCCTGGATATCTTTTCAGCGTTGATCATTATGATTCCCTTGATCGTGCCTATGGCGATGCAGTTTGGTGTGCATCCGGTTCACTTGGGGATCATATTTCTGGCGAATATGCAGATTGGCTATTTTACGCCGCCCGTGGGAATGAACCTTTTCATCGCAAGTTACAGGTTCAATCGCTCGATTACAGAACTTTATCGTGCGACGTTGCCTTTTATGCTGGTGTTACTCTTTGCCCTGGCGCTCATTACCTATTTTCCCTGGTTCAGCTTAGGACTCATCTCATAACCCGACTGATTGCTGCCGCAAGGCGACGTGCAGCTTCCTCAAATTGATCGATGGGGGTGTAGGGGTAGGCCAAGCGAAGATAGTCGCCGGGTGAGGATCCCTCAGGGTGGGGAGGGCAAAAATTTCGGCCTGGAATGACATGTAAGCCTTCCTCGTAGGCAGCGCGCCAGACTTCAGTGTGATCACAAGTTAACTTGAGCCAAAGGTAAAACCCACCGGTGGGCAGGCGGGTGTAGATCTTATCACCGCATTGGTCCTTCAGAGCGGCAGCGAGTCGCGCCATTCTCTGGCCATAACGGGCACGCATCATTTGCACGTGCGCCGAGTAAGTTCCATCTTCTATGAGGCTGTGAGCAACTCGAACGACTTGCTGATTAAGGCCCATGGCGAATCGCATTTGGCCAATGATTTCCTGCCATTCGGGCGACGCATAAATCCACCCAATACGTAGCCCGGTGGCCAGAGTTTTCGACAACGAACCCACGGTAATGATGTTTCGGTGATCGGCCAAGGTGGCCAGTAATGGGCTAGGCTTCTGGTCCTCGCTGGTCGCTTTGTCAAAGCGCAGCTCCGCGTAGGCCGCATCATCCAAGATTAGGAGGTCGAACGCTTGGCTGATTTGAACAAGCTCAACTCGACGATGGGGCGCAAGGCATGCCCCGGTAGGGTTGTTGAACTCCGTAACCACGTATAAAAATTTCGGCGCACGCCCTTGCTGACTCAGTGCCTTCAATTGGGTTCTTAGGTGATCAATGTTGATGCCTTCTTCATCGGTTTGGACGAACACGATCTCTGCGCCCAGGGCGCGGAAGTTCCGATAACTCCCCATGTAGCATGGATACTCCATCAAAATCACGTCGCCGGGATTAATGAGCGCGCGACCCAGCATATCGATCGCACCTGATGATCCCTGCGTTAACTGAAAATGATCAGCTTCTCGCTCTGTACCAAATTGATCCGCCCAGCGCGCGGCTATAGCCTCACGGAGCGGCTTGAATCCTGGACCAAAGCCATAGGTCCAGGTTCCAGATTCGTTGCTCGAAAAGAGATGCCGGGATGCAGAGTCGAGGCGCGCGAGAGGCAAGTAGTCCGGGTCGGGAATCCCGATGTGGAGCGGAATCACTGGCTTTTTTGGCTGGATGCCGGCGGGTGGATCCCAATCCCCAGGTTGGTTGAGGACGGTGCTCAGGTTTTGGCTGATTCGTTCGATCGCTTTCATGGCTGACTCTAGGGGATAGGTCTCATAGTCTAAAACCCAGCAGCATGGCCTTCTTTACGATGGTCTGAGGCTGCGCAGTAGCCCTCATCAAGCTGGAGAATGAGCTGAGCGCCGCCAAACAAGTGTTCAGGCGTACGACCCAGGATATTGTGGCCAAGATCGGCCAAGGCTTGGACCACCGCGCTTGGCGTGCCCTGCTCGAGGGCAAGATCACCCAATTCCGTCAGATGCCATCTGGGCGCATCAGAGGCCGCTTGAGGGTTTTGCCCAAAACCGAAGATACGAAGCATCATTTGAACGTGGCCTTGAGCCTGCATATGGCCTCCCATGACGCCGAAGGCGAGCGGATGGTCATCATGCGAGGCAAATCCCGGAATGATCGTGTGAAAAGGTCGTTTCCGGCCGCCCACTTGGTTTGGATGACCGCGGGTCAAAACAAAGCCGGAACCTCGATTCTGCATCGCGATGCCAGTTCCCGGCACCACAATCCCGGAACCGAAACCCCGAAAATTGGATTGTATGTACGACACCATAAGGCCATTGGCATCGGCGGCGCAGAGATAAACGGTGTCGGCTGCGGCAGGCATCGGTTCAAGTCTTGGTCCTGCCTTTACTCGAGAGATGCTGGAGGCCAACCGGTTGATGAGCGGATCAGCCAGCATCTCCTCGGCGGACAAGGTCATCGAATCCCCATCGCCCAGATGCCTGCGCACCGTGTCGTAGGCCATACGGATGGCCTCGACTTGCAAATGAATGCTGACAGCACTGTCCAATGGTTGATCGAGAATGTCTAATTTTCGCAGGATCTTGAGCGCAATCAGCGCCATCAGTCCCTGGGAATTGGGCGGAATCTCGTTCAGCTGGGCGCCGGCAAACGAGACGGAGAGAGGCTCGACCCAGTCGGCCCGGTGAGAGTTAAGATCGTCCATCGTCAGTGGATAGTCGTGGGCATTCGCATCTCGCACCATCGCTTCAGCCAGACGCCCATGGTAGAAGCTCGCGCCCTTTGAAGAGGCGATGTCTTGAAGGGATGTCGCGTGGTCCGGCAAGCGTTTGACTTCGCCGGTCTTTGGCGCGCCATTGGATCCAACGAATGTCGATTGAAAGGCGGCATAGTCTGAGAAGTGCTGCGCAGCCGCCGCCCAGAAAGGAGCGGTTTTAGGGCCGACAAGGAATCCGTCTCTTGCGTAGTTGATGGCGGCGTCAAAAAGCTGCTCAAACGGCAAGCGACCAAAGCGCTCAGAAAGTGCAACCCAAGCGGACACAGCCCCTGGGACAGTGACTGAGGGCCAACCCTTGGTGGGCATTTGGTCGAGCCCTTCGTAATACGCGGCATTTAACTTGGCAGGCGATCGTCCCGAGGCATTCAGTCCATGGAGTTGCCGTCCATCATAAACGAGCGCGAAAGCATCACTGCCCAGTCCATTATTGTTCGGTTCTACGACAGTCAGTGTGATCGCGGCTGCCAGGGCTGCATCACAGGCGTTGCCGCCTCTTTTTAGCGCCTCCAGGCCCGCTTGAGTCGCGAGTGGTTGCGATGTGGCTACGACGTTGCGCGCGAATACGGGGGATCGTGCGCTTGGATAGGGCTGAGAGAAATCAAAGATCATCGACGCATCCTATCGCAATGCGTGCGCCCTTGGCTTGCGCTCGAAGAAAAATCGCGATTGCCGGGCCTTGTTGCTGATAACCTGATCAGACGGTGTGTTCCCACAGATTACTCAAGCTCTGCTGCATGAAAAGTTGGAAGTACTTGCCTTTTTGCTGAATCAGCGCTTCATGGGATCCCATTTCAGTGATTTCACCTTGATCCAGAACGCAGATCTGATCTGCATTGCGAATCGTGGACAAGCGGTGCGCGATAATGACACTGATGCGATCTTTAAGCAGCGCTCGTAGACCGACCTCAATGCGCTGCTCAGTGAGCGTGTCAACGGATGACGTGGCCTCATCCATGATCAAAATTTGAGGATCTCGTAAGAGCGCGCGGGCAAATGCAATGAGCTGTTTTTGACCAGAGGACAGGCTCGTGCCGCCGCTTTCAATCAGTGTGTCGTAGCCCGCTTCAAGCTGCGCGATCATGTCAGCCGCACCCGCAGATGTAGCAGCCACATGGATCTCTTGGTCGCTGGCGCTGAGTTTGCCGTAACGGATATTGTCACGCACGGTGCCGGCAAAAATGTGCGAGCTTTGCAAGACCACCCCAAGATTTGATTGCAGAAAGTGAAGACTCCGCTCACGATAGTCGACGCCATCGATGAGAATTCGACCAGAGGTTGGTTCGTAAAATCGAGCAAGCAAATTCACGAGGGTGGTTTTTCCACCGCCGGTCGCTCCAACAATGGCCAGGCTCTGTCCACGGTTCAGGCTGAGATCGATATTTTTTAACACGGGAAGGCCGGTCGCGTAGCGAAATGACACTTGGTCAAAGGTCACTTGCTGAATATCTAAGCGACCGCCATCGGCCGCCATTTGCGCCGTTGGTGCCTGGGCGAGTCGCGCCTGCACGGCCTCAGAATCCTTAATAGATGGGATCTCATTAATCAAGCTGAGTATTCGCTCTGCGGATGCTTGCGCCATTTGCAATTCAGCGAACCAATGGGCCAATTGCTCGATGGGCTCAAAGAAGTGGCGCGTGTAGGTCAAAAAAGCAATCAGAGTACCCGTGGTGATCCATCCCCACAGAGATTCAATCCCGCCCATGACCAATGCCAGACCCGTGGCAAGCGATCCAAGGGTGATCACGATGGGCAAGTAAACGGCTGCCTGTACGGCATTTTGAATGGACGCGCCGTGCATCGTGTCGGTCAACCCTCCGAAGCGCTTCAGGTTATCCGCCTCTTTAACGAAAACCTTGCTCGTGAGAACGCCCATGATGTTCTCGTTGTAGGAGCCCGTGATTCGAGAGTTGGTTTTGCGAACCAAACGCGCGCTTTTTAATATCCGTCTTTGGAAATATCGGCTGATAAGCACCAGTGCCGGAATCGTTGTGAGGATCAACAATGCGAGTCGCCATTCCATGATTAACATCGCGACAATCACGCCAAGCATGATGGTCAGTGACCAAAACAAATCTAAGATGCCCCAAGCCAAGATATTAGAGAGCCGCTCGCAATCAGAGGTCATTCTCG
>CAYZUV010000036.1:0-15665 GCA_964481245.1 uncultured Pseudomonadales bacterium | reverse complement strand
GTGTCGCCGTTGGGGGCCTCGATGGGGGTGTCGCTTGCCCGCGATCTCAGGGCTCGTCGGTGCGGGTGTCTTTTTGTTCTTAGGGCTTTATGCAGAATCCCCTTATATGGCTGTGGGTTTACTGTCGCTTTGCTTTGCCAGCACACAATTGACGGAAGGCGCCTTTTGGTCAGCGCAGACGTATGTTGCGGGACCCTATACTGCACCGGCTTGCGGGGTGATGAACACGGGCGGCAATCTCTCGGGTATTATCGTTGCGCCCCTGATGCCCTTTTTGGCGGAACACGTGGGCTGGGTCGCCGCACTGTCGACAGGCTCGTTGATCGCGTTTGTCGGTGCGGCGCTTTGGTTCTTCATCCGAGCCGACGAGGCATTTCAACCCGAGAGCGGACTGGTTAATGAACGTGCCTAGGGAGATCAATCGTTTTGCCTTGAGGAGCAAAAGTGATCGTGAGGCCCCGCCTTCAAGCGGGGCCTTCGAGAGAGAATCGAGATAAGCGTGAGCAACAAGAGAGAAAGAAGATGAAAGATCGAATCACTATAGACGTGCAGGATGGCGTGGCGGATGTCCGACTGATTCGCACGGACAAGATGAACGCCCTGGATGATGCCATGTTTGCCGCGCTGATTGAGGCGGGCCAGACGGTCGCCGCGGACCCGTCGATTCGTGCCGTGGTGCTGTCTGGTGAGGGGCGTGCTTTTTGCGCCGGATTAGATATGGGGAATTTTGGCCGAATGGCTGAAACGCCGAAGGCGGAGAGCGAGCGCGAGACGACGGCGTCTGATGTGACCGAGGGATTAGCTTCACGCACGCATGGCATCAGCAATAGGGCGCAGTACGCCGTCTGGACTTGGCGCGAGGCGCCCGTGCCGGTGATCGCCGCGGTCCATGGCGTGGCCTTTGGTGGTGGCTTCCAGTTGATGTTAGGTGCGGATATTCGCATTGTTCATCCGGACACCAAATTGAGTGTGATGGAAATCAAATGGGGCTTGATTCCTGATATGGCTGGCACCGCGATCATGCGGAGTTTGGTGAGGGATGATGTGGTGCGCGAGCTCACCTACACAGGGCGACAGTTTTCTGGGACCGAGGCCCAAGCACTGGGATTTGCGACGCTTCTCTCAGAGGATCCAAGAGCAAGAGCGCTAGAGATGGCTCGGGAGATTGCAGGTAAGAATCCAGATGCAATTTCTGCAGCGAAGAAAATCTTTAATTCTGCCGCAGATGCATCAGATGCTGATCTGCTCATGCAAGAGTCCGTCTTGCAGGCGCAAATCATCCGCACGCCGAATCAAGTGGAGGCTGTGCTCTCAACCATGGAAAAAAGGCCGGGGCAGTTTAAGAACCGCGCCTAGCGGCCACGGCGTATCAACCGGCCAGGCAACTGATCTGTGGGTGCGCCATCGATGTATGTGGTTTGCCCACTGACTATTGTTCGCAAAATGCCCCGGCATTTTTGTTCAAGACGCGCACCGCCGAGGGGTAGGTCATTCACCATGTAGGGCGCTTCAAGTCGCATCTTGTCGAAGTCAATGAGATTGAGGTCGGCTTTGAGCCCGGCGCGAATGATGCCGCGATCGTTCAGGCCCACCGCGTGCGCCGTGTCCTGTGTCTGCGCTTTGACGAGCGTGGGTAGATCAATACGCTCGCCTCTTGATCGATCTCGACCCCAATGCGTGAGTAAATAACTAGGGAAACTGGCATCGCAAATGATGCCCACATGAGCGCCGCCGTCGCCAAGCCCCATGACGGTGTTGGGATGCAAAATCATTTCGCGACAGCAATCGAGATTGTTGTCGAGATAGTTGGCAAAGGGGCGATAGAGCAGTTGCGCACCCTCGAGATTGAGCATGGCATCTAGGGTCTCAACCACGGGCGACGTGCCTCTTTGTCGAGCGATCGCGCCTAGAGAGTGCACCGGATCGGGCTCGTAGTCCCAATCGGCGTCGATACACCAAAGCTGATCAAAAAAACTTTGTTCTGCAAACGTCGACTCAGCTTCACCAATGAGTTGGGTCCTAAATTCGGGGTCTCTTAGTTTTTCGACGCGAGTAGGCAGCGGCAGATCGCAGATCAGTCGGTAGGATGGGCAAGAAGAAAAAGGATTTCTCGATGCGGAGAGCCCCAGGGTGATGCCAATGGCTCTTGGTGCGACTTGACCGCGAACGACGCGTCCCGAGGCATTTGCAGCCTCGATTTTCGAAATAATTTTTCGCCATCCGTTAGGGTTAAGTCCTTGCGCGAGGCTCATCGACATGGGTGAGTTTGCGGCGTCGACCATAGCCATCAGGGTCTCGAATTCTTCATCAAGACCTTTAAAGTCAGAAATCATTTCGATGACTGCGCCACCGGCATCACGGACGCCAGCCGCAATGCCAATCAGTTCCTCCTTAGCGGCCGTTAGACTCGGTGTTGGGTCCCCGTTAATGCTTCGATGGTTCAAAGTTCGCGAACTGGTGAAACCCAGGGCGCCTGCGGCAATCGCCTCCGTTGTGAGCTTACGCATCGAGGCAATGTCGTCTGCGGTTGCCTCCTCTCGCGCAGCGCCTCGCTCGCCCATCACATAGACTCGAAGTGCGGCATGCGGAAGCTGAGCTGCAATATCCATATCGAAAGGGCGCGCGTCGAGGTAATTCAGATAATCTGGGAAGCTTTCCCAGGCCCATGGCAACCCCTCATGAAGCGCGACCCCGGGAATATCCTCGACCCCTTCCATGAGTTCAATCAGGCGATTGTGATCTTCGGTGCGCACGGGCGCGAAACCAACGCCACAGTTACCCATCACTGCCGTTGTAACACCGTGATGACTGGAGGGTTGCATCCGCTCGGCCCAGGTACAAAGGCCATCGTAGTGCGTGTGAATATCCACGAGGCCAGGAATTGCCATCGCGCCATGGGCATCAATTTCTTTTCGAGCAGTACCAGACACATCGCCCACAGCGGTAAAGACGCCATCTTTGATCGCGATGTCGCCAGTAAATGATTCGGCCCCTGAACCATCGATGATAGTTGCACCACGAATCACGAGATCTGCTTGCGCCATATTGTCACCCCCTTGAGTCGATTCGACGATGGTAGCCTAAGCAAGTGCCACCGCACAGCAACCATTGAACTTCCGATGAAGCGAGAATGGCGATTCCTGGGCGCTGTTGGCTCTCATGACTATTAGCTTAAGAGTCTCTGTCCCCGCAAAGAGGCCTTGCCGTTTCGGTGTCATCGATGATTTCATGACGAGGGATCTGCCTCAGAGCGGGTCACTTCATGAGCGCTGAGCATGAGTGACCAGGCGCAGATGCGCGCGGACAGATCTGAGTTCTAGTGCTTGGGGAGAAAGCAATGTCAGAAGATATCCAAGCAGCCGTGGACGTTGTCGTGCTCGGCAGCGGCGCCGCTGGCTTAACCGCGGCCCTCGCCGCGAGAGGTCATGGCGCGCGGGTTGCGGTGTTAGAGAAAGCCGCCAAGCTCGGCGGCACCAGTGCTTGGTCTGGAGGGATGATTTGGATTCCGAACAATCCTCATATGCGAGCGGCGGGCATACAAGACAGCCGTGAGGACGCGCTGACTTATCTGGGAGCACTGTCCCATGATCTTATTCTGCCCGAGCTCGCGGAAGCTTATGTGGACGTCGGGCCAGAAATGGTCGCGTGGCTCGAGTCGAACACCTCGGTGAGATTTCAAATGGTAGAGGAGTTTCCGGACTACCACCCAGAGTTTCCTGGTGGCAAACCTCAAGGCGGACGGTCACTTGAGTGCCCATTGATGTCCTATCAGACATTAGGTGATGCGGCTGATCGGGTGACGGTAGGTTCCAATTACGGGACGGCCCCCGTGTCGATGTCCGAATCGAATCTAGGGCGTGCGATCCCCATAGGCGTGACCGATGAAGAAAAGGCCCGGCGTCAAAAGGAAGATTTACGCGGATGCGGGCAGTCGCTCATTGGCCATTTATTTAGAGCGTGTATTGAGCAAGGGATCGAAATTTACACCGATACAGCGGCGCTTGATCTGCGCCTGACCGACGGCGAAATCACAGGGGTCCAATATCAACGCGAGGGTGGTTTGCATGAGATCAAATGTCGGGCTGTGATCCTTGCAAGCGGCGGGTTTGAATGGAATCGAGACATGGTCCGTGACTTTCTCCGCGGTCCGATGACGCACCCTGTGTCCGTTCCCACCAATGAAGGCGATGCGCTCAAAATGTGTATGCGGATTGGAGCGAAACTGGGCAATATGCGCGAGGCCTGGTGGATGCCCGCCATCGAAGTGCCGGCCGATGAGGGATATAGGTCGCATCTTTTCGCCTCTGAGCGCGCTCGGCCTCGATCAATCATGGTCAACCGTAAGGGACGACGGTTCACTAATGAGGCCGCCAACTACAACGCCTTTGGTGCAGCCTTCCATGAACAGGATGTTGCAGCCTTTGAATACGCGAACCTACCTTGCTGGTTTATTTTTGACCAAGGCATGATGGATCGATTCGGGTTTGTCGATGTGCCCAAACGCTCCAAAGCGCCGAACTGGATCACACAGGCTGCCACCGCAGCAGAACTAGCGGCGAAGCTGGGCATTGACGCAGATGGGTTAAGCAAAACGCTGGACCACTGGAACACCACGGTCGTACCCAATCAAAAAGATGAGGCCTTTGGTCGCGGCGAGAGCGCCCATGACAACTGGTGGGGTGATCCGAACAATAAAGGAACGCCGGCTGCAACCTTGGGCGCCTTGGATCAGCCGCCTTATTACGCGGTGGAGGTCAAAAGTGGTGCCTTGGGGACCAAGGGTGGACCTCGCACGGATGCGCTTGCCAGAGTGCTTCACGTGGATGGAGATCCCATCGGCGGACTTTACGCCGCGGGCAATGTCATGGCATCGGCCATGGGCATGACCTACGGGGGCGCCGGAGGCACCTTGGGCCCTGGTATGGTGTTTGGTTTTCTGGCCGGGCGGCACGCCGCGAGTCGTCGCGCTTGAGCCCACCTCACACAGCATGCTCTAAGTTACTTGGCGGCGCCTATCCACGGGGACCTTCGGAGTGGTGATGCGCTTTGCGAGTCCTGCGGCTAAATCAAATTCCAGTCGGGAGGTTTGGTGTTCAAAAGCAGTGCCATAGAGATGAAGGTGGCGCGTCGGTGAGGTGTGCTGATTATCGATATGGTGGATATCCTTCGGCATGAGTGCCAAGGCATCGCAAGACCCCAAGATTTGTTCGTCGCGCACGCGCAGCGTGGCCTTGCCTGGCCCGGCCTCGGAGTTGGACCGAGCGTACAACGTGTTGTGTTCGTAGCCTTCGAGGCCTGCGATGATGGCAAAGGTCCCATGATCATGAATGGGCGAAGGGCCGAGCGGCAGTATGCTGATCAAATAGAGCGCCGGACCCCTATTGGGCGATTCCGCAAGGAGATAGGTTTTCGCGACTTGGCCTTCTGTGGGTGAAGGGTAATCTGTTTCTGAAAAGAGCTCGGGCTGACGAGCAAGGACGAGTAACGCGTTTTTTAACCGATTCAATCGGTCCCGAGTCAGCTCGTGAACGTCCGTCTCGCTCGCCACCTGCGCCATCAACGCGCGGATCGCCGTCAATCGTCGATCATGCAATTCGGTCACGGTCAGATCCTTTCGTTTCGCTGGAGCAATCAGGTTTATGGATGGTTAGGGTGCAGCGCTTGTGGCACCGCCTTTAACTCGCTTGGCGCTGAATCTCCAGAAGCCGATGGCTCCGAGGGGTTGAAACGCGAGAATCATCGTGAAAAAAACGAAGTGGTGCCAAATAAGCATGTCATGCCAATACTGCCATTGCACCACCACGGCAATCGCCAACATAAGCGCCGTCGCTAAACCGAGGATAAGAACCCTCGAGGCCTTGATGGGCATGATCGCGGCGATGGTCATTCCGCAAATCAATAGGGTCAGGCACTGAATCCCCTCGATCGCAAGCGTCGCGCTAATTTCAAATACCGCACCCTCATCGGTCACAGCGCCGGGGAACAAGCCCAGCACCCATTGAGTGAGCGGTAAGCACAGCAGGCCATAGATCATGGGAGGCGCAATCAGCGCCAAAAGAATTCTAAAACCATGCATGAGTACGCCCCTCGTTTAGGGAGATCGGTCTAAAGCGACGCGTAAGCGGCTTGCAAGAGATTAAAGCCTCGCGTGTCGCCAAGCACGCCCGGAAACATTTTGTTCATGACGTAAGAGCAACACAAGTGCGCGTCCTGATCGATCACGATGGTTGATCCGCCCCAGCCACCCCAAAAACCAATCCGTTCATTGGGTCCCATCGGGAAGTCGGGCGCGCTGAGGCCGTAGCCCATACCGAACCGGCTTGGTACACCGAGAACGAGATCTTCGCCTTCAATCTGGAGTTCCAGGGCACGGGCTGCACCCGCCTTCGATAGCAGCTCAACGCCAAAGGCATGGCCACCATTGGCGAGCGCAGTCTGCGCACGAACCACGCTTCGTGCATTGCCGTGACCATTGGCAGCGGGGATTTCGGCTTGACGCCAGCCCTTCGTCATGGCGGCTTCTGCTACCACCGGAGGGCTCGAAAAGGTTTTTGCGGCGATGGAATCTTCGGCCAATCCAGAAGGCAAGGCATCTGTGCCTGGCGGGATCAGGTCTGCAATTCGATCAAAAACCGTTTCGGGAGTGCCGATCCAAAAGTCAGCTCCCATTGGGCCTGCAATTTCATCGGCAAAGAATTGACCCAGCGAGCGACCGGTCACGCGGCGCACGATTTCACCTATCAGATAACCTTGCGTGATGGCGTGGTAGCCGCTCGCTGAACCCGGTGACCACCAAGGGGCTTGCTCAGCGAGCGCAGTACAAATGAGATCCCAGTCGTACAACTCGTCCTGGCTCACCGCCCGATCAAGCCCCGATAGGCCTGCGCTGTGAGACAAGAAATGACTGACCTTCACGTTCTCTTTGCCATTTTGCGCAAATTCCGGCCAGTACCTTGCCGCCGGCGCATGAAGGTCAATGGCCCCGCGATCGCTCAGCACCAGGGCGCAGAGTGCCGCCATGGTTTTGGTCGTTGACCAGACGTTGACCAGGGTATCTTCTTGCCAAGCCTCAGTTTTAGCTGCGTTCTTATGTCCTGCCCAAAGATCGACCACAAACTCACCTTCGAGCGTGATCGCAACGCTTGCGCCTAGATCTCGGTGCACTTCGAAGTTTTCGATAAATGAATCTCTGACTGGGGCGAATTGCGGATCGCAGTGGCCATGGATCTCCAATGTTGATCTCCTTTATTTGTGCGTTAACAGCGAGCCGATGCGCTAGAACCTGCCCAGTTCTGTGGGTTTAGACAATAGCGCCGCGCGCAAGCAAGGTCTCAATGTCTTCATCGCTCATACCAGCCTCGCGAAAAACGACTCGTGTGTGTTCACCCCGGTCTGGCGCCGGGCCGCGCACTTCGATGTCCGCATCGCGGATGTCAAACGGCGCCGATACGATTTCCATCGCACCGCCGCGCTCGTGAACCACGACTGAGAACGCGCCCCGTTCCCTGAGCGCTGGGTCTTCAACGACCTCTGGCAGTTCGCTCACTGGCTCCCAGATTAAGCCGGAAGCATCGAGCCTTTCGCGCCAGACTGAAAGATCTTCGCTGGCGAAGGCGGCTTCGATATCGGGGACGATGCTGGGTCCGTGTTCTGCCATCCCAGGTAACGTTGCAAAGCGATCATCGGTCGCCCAGTCTGCGCGATTCATCATCGTGCAGAACTTTCCCCAATAAGGCAGTGCCATGGGCATGATGAGCGCGAGATATCTGCCATCCTTCGTTTTGTAAAAATTCCAGATCGGATTGGCGGGTTCACGGTGACTGGTTTTGATTGGCTGGGCCCGTTCAAAGAGGGCGTTGGTAACATCACTTGCCATGGCCCAAACACCGGTTCTTTGGAGCGTGACTTCGACGCGCTGGCCCTCGCCTGTCTGATCTTTGATGCGGAGTGCTGCCAGAATCGCAGATAGCAAATTCAACCCGGTGATTCGGTCGCCATAACCTCCTCGAGAGATCAGCGGACCATCGTCTCGATCGCCAAACACGGACATCGCACCAGACCGTGCCCAGAAGGCTGTTTGATCAAAAGCTTGCCGATCACTGTCGGCGCCTTCCGTGCCAAACCCAGATAGAACGGCATAAATTGCGGTGGGCGAGAGTGCGTGGATGTCGCTGGCGAGCAAACGATAACGCTCGAGCCTGGGCTGGGTCAGATTGGTGATAAAGACATCACATTGGCTGATCAGTTTCGAAAGCGCGTCTCGGCCCGACGAGTCTTCTAAATTAATACAGATCCCACGCTTACCCCGATTATCGAACTGGTAGCACGGGTGAACAAAGTCATCCCCAAGGAGTGCGGTGTAGAGGTTGCGGTAAGTGTCGCCTTCGGGGGGTTCAACTTTGATGACCTCGGCACCCATGTCGGCCATCAGCGCGGCACAACTCGGTGCCGCCAGCCAACTGGCAACTTCGAGGACTTTAATTCCGGCAAGCGGTGCAACCATCGTTGGCTCCTCAGTGGATGGCCCAATGTAACGTTAATTGGCTCACCAAATAAAGCGGTCCAAGGAAAGTTGAGTAAGTGGAGACAGAGAGGGGCAATCGGTCAGAAAAAAATGTCAGACCGCGAGTCGATAGCTCACTTGACCTTGATGCCAGGTCATTCGGACGTCATCTGCCAGGAGCCGATGCCGTGCTTCGGCCCAGGGTTTAGAGAGCAAGACGAGGTCAGCGGGTATGCCCACGGTGAGCGATCGAGGTGTAAAGGGCGTTCTAAACTCGCCAAGAAAGCCCTCAAGCGCTTCCTCCGGGGACACGCATTCATCGGGCCCAATGGCGTGACCTCGCGTCGAAGTTCGAGCCACCGCGGCACGCATGGCGCGCCAGGGATCAGCCGCCCCAAAGGGCGCATCGGACCCTAGAGCGACGCGAAGGCCTAGGGTCTTGAGTGTTTTGAATCGGTACAAACTCGCCTGTTCCTCGGCAGGAATATCCTGAAGGTACTGATCACCGCGATCCAAAATGAAATGGGGTTGGGTCACGATACCCGGCCCAAGGTCGACGAGCCAAGCTTCGAGATCAGGCTCGATGATCGCACCATGCTCGATCCGATCGCCAGCGTGCGTCCCCGCTGCCTCGAGCACTGACAGGGCGAAGACCAGTTCGGCTCTGGTCACGCAGTGGATGGCGACCGGTAAATCAAACGCATGGGCAGCGGCCACACGGGATACGGTGGCATCAAACGTCGGCAACTGATGCTCGTGCAGGTGCACCTTGAAACAACCTGGTCTGATCAGTGACGTCGCATGTTGCGTTTGCACGCTTTCAAGCCCGGAGAGACAGAGTGATTGATAGAGCTTCCCTTGCTCAAGCAACGTTGAGAAATAAGCAAAATCCTCCGGCCCATTGCTTGGCGTCATATCGTGAATGCCGGTGATGCCGTAACTTGCGAGTTCTGCGCTGACTTGTTCAATCGCGTCATGGTCAAGGCCGCCCTGCAAACTTGCACGAAGGGTGAGACCAAGCGCTTGGTCCTGATCGAAGAGCCGTCCATCACTTGCAATTTCTAGGGCGGGCAGGGCGTCCAGTGTGGCTTGCGTTTTACGTAAGCGGTCGATCGCCTTTGAGTTCAGAATCCATAGACGACCGGATCGATGTTGAATACGCACAGGTCGAGAAGATTCGAATTGATCGAGGTTCTTGCAGGTCAGATTGCCTGCGACGGATTCGTGATAGCCAACACCACGAATCCAATCGGTCCCGGGGGCGAGCTTTAAGGCGTTGATCAGGGCTTCACGATGTTCAACATCGGGCGGGCCGCAGGACACCGAGGCGGCTTTGGCAGCGAGCGCCCTGAGATGAATGTGATGGTCGACAAGCCCAGGCAGCAAACAAGCGCCCTTTGCATCAATGACCTGTTCCCCTGTCAGAGGGGCAAGGGTTCCCATGGCGGCGATCAGACCGCCAGCAAGTCTGACGTCGAGTGGCGTTGGGTCTGGGTAGCAGCGCGCTTGCCTAATCAGCCAAGCACGTTCCGCGCGGGCGGCTAAAACCACTCCCTCACAACTCGCCGAAGCAGCTTACCCGTTTCGTTGTAGGGGAGTTCCTCTACGACAAGCACCTTTTCCGGGACTCGAGAGGATCTCAGATGCTCGCGAATGTAATCCTTGATCTCAGTGTCCGTCACGGCTGATTTCACGACCACGGCTAACGCAACCGATTCACCCCATTCTTCAGAGGCCACACCGACCGCAGCCGCATCGACGATCTCATCTCGCTCTAGAAGGAGGTCTTCGATCTCTCCAGGGGAGATGTTTTCCCCGCCCCTGACAATGACATCATCGGCGCGGCCAGACAAAAAGAGATACCCACCCTCATCGAGATAACCTGCGTCTCGAGTAGGAAACCATCCCTCGCTGTCGAGGACGCTCTTGCCGTCATACTCGCCAGAAACTTGCGGGCCACGAACATAAATTTCACCCGGCGTACCCGCGCTCACGGCCAGCCCATCTTCATCTCGAATTTCAAGCTCGATTGCCGGCAGGGCTTTACCTACGGACCCCAATCGCGGCCTGAGTGCTGGGTCGCTGATAGCTTCTCTGTGGTCGTCAGGATCGAGCAAGGTGATGGTTGAGCTCGTTTCGGTCAGACCATAGGCATTGGTGAAATTCACATGGGGCATGAGCGCGAGTGCGCGCTCAATCACCGGAATCGGCATTTTGCCGCCGCCGTAAGCAATCGACTTCAGAGCAGGGAACGCATCGGCGACGCTCGCTTCTTGCTCGAGCACATCAATGATCCTAGTCAGCATCGTAGGCACGACAAATGCGTTTGTAACGGCCTCGGTTCGACACAGCTCAACCCAAAGGGTCGGCTCGAAATTGGCTAACTGGACCTGTCGCCGGCAAGCGTAAATCGAACTCATGACGGCGGAGATACCAGCGATGTGATAAGGAGGAACGGAGACCAGTGTCGCCTCATCAGGGTCCGCGCCCATAAACTCTACAGAACCCAAAATGTAGGAGACCAAATGTTCGTGTCGTAAAAGCGCTGCCTTCGGGGTGCCTGTGGTCCCGCTGGTAAAGAGTTGCACGGCAACTGAGGAGGGGTCTTCATGCCAGGCCTCTATTTTGGGGCCATCCGACATGGCAGCCGCGAGGAAATCATTCCGGCCCATGTGTTGTGAAACAGAGTAGTTACAATCAGTCGATTCGGTGATCAAAAACGCGGGCTGGATGCGTTCGATAAGGCCCGTGAGCTGTTCGACGGTTAATCGATAGTTAAGTGGCACATAGGGCAACCCAGCCATGGCCGCACCCATGAGTGCGATGGGCGCCGCCGGGCTCGAGGTGTCGAGGACGGAAATGAAACGGCACCCGCTTGATTGAAACATCGCTGCGGCGCGTTCCGCGGCCTCATACAGCGCTTGATTGTCGTAGTGTTGTCCTTCGAAGGTGATCGCAACGCGATCGGGGCAGGCCTCAGCGGCCATTTGCAAGAGTAGTGCAATATTCATGTCAGTCCGACGATGGCAGCTTTTTCGTGTCTTTGGTCATCAGCTCTTCACCATTACAGTAAAGCGACCCATCCCCACTTTTCACGCACAGCAACTCGATCGTTTCTTCTTGGTTGATGTAACGTTTGCCAATTAAACAGCCATGCATTTGCGCTTCATCGCCAGCGCCCTTTTCAGGTACATCCGTTGCCATCACGGCGCCGCCGCAGGTGACTTCATCATTCGCCCCAGCTTTGATCACCATGACCTCTGCATCGCAGACCGCGCTTTTTAGTCGACTCCCTGGCTTCAACATCGTTCTTCTCCCAGCACCCGCGTTATTCTGAAAGTCCGGAGTATAGGCATGTCGATCGAGATTTGTCTTGTGCTGGGTAGTCTTTTCCTCAGCGGATCACCCGCCAACACGACGCGTTTGGCGCGCCCAGCCAGAGTAGGTCGTGTCTCACCGCGTGCTCTGAGGTGATGTTGCCTCCCAAGAATTCTGTGTATGCTGATTTAGCGGTGAAAGTGTTTTGGCGCGTGCGGGAGGACCACTACGCGGATGGTATCGCCTCACCCATAGTGCAACGGTGAGATGAACTAAAAAGCAAGATGTGTAGTGCTTTATTGAGAATTCGTAAAGTCTTGAATCGCACGCATTGAGCTAGCCCCCGGCTGCGCAGTCGGCGAGGGTTGGCATCCGTGTGCGTGTGAAAGAACCGACTTGCTCACCTGATGGAGAGATCGAAGATGACTTATGCAGGAAACCGCGTCATACACGATGCAGACAGCCACACGATGGAAACTGGAGATTGGTTGCTCCCTTATCTTGACGAGACGTTGGTGACCTCGTTGGGTGCCATCTATGGCTCGGCTGACACGGGAAACCGGATCCTTGAGATTATCGAGCGTGCCAAAGGGCGTCAGAGCGATCCTGTCAAAAAAGCCAAGGCGCGTGCCCATGTGATCGATGGACAAAAGGGGTGGGGTGGTTATGGTGCCTTCGACCCTAAAGAGCGAGCAGACGCCTTAGACTTGCTCGGCTTTCGATCGCAATGGGTCTTCCCGACGTTTGGCCTTGGTTTGCTTCGAAGAGCAAAGACAACCGTGCACCTTTATCAAGCGGCATCTGCCCTGAATAAGGCGCAGAGAGATTTTTGTGTCGCAGATCCCCGACTGATCTACATCGCATTCATCCCTCTTGACGATCCGAATGAGGCGCAGTCACTCCTAGATGAGGCGCTGCGCGATGGCGCGGGCGCGGTGTTGGTCCCTTCTAATGCACCCGGAAAGGAGCGTTCGCCCGGTCACGCGGTGTATGACCCCTTCTGGCAGCGGCTGCAAGAATCCGGCATTCCCTTCACACTCCATATCGGCCCAGGCACCATGCGGCAACCCAAAGCGTATTTGAATAATGGCCGAGAACGCGCGCCTGACCTGCATGGTGGAGGGGAAAATTTGCGCTTTGGTGACTACACCTGCATTTGGTATGCCCCGCAGATGTTTTTGACCGCCATGGTATACGACGGCGTGTTCGAGCGATTCCCGAGACTTCGGGGTGCCGTGGTGGAGTCCGGGGCGGGTTGGGTGCCCGATTTCCTGAGGCAGTTGGATTATGCTTACAAATCGTTTCGTAGAACGGACCCTTATTTGCAAGAGATGCAGAGTCTGCCGTCTGAGCAAATCAGACGCGCGATGAAGTTTACGCCCTTCCCCGGTGAGGACGTGGGCCATATGATTCGCGATGCAGGACCCGATTTATTCATGTTCTCGAGTGACTTTCCGCATCCTGAAGGGACGAGTGACCCTATCGGTAAATTCGAAAAGACGCTTGAGGGTCTAGACGAATCGGTGAGGGACAAGTTCTACCGCCGTAATTTTGAAGCCTTGGTCCAACCCGAATCGGCGCAGAACGCGAGCTAAGAGATTGGTCGCATGACATTTCAAGGTGAGGTGCTGATCCGCGATGGGCAATCGGCTTCCAGCCTCTTTTGGAATTTGCTCAAGTGCGCCACCGACGCATTTCCCGAGGCGTTTTTGGCGTTTCGCCTGCCTGACGATGCGGCGGCCTTCAAGCGCGACTATCCAGCGTTATTGACTCAATTCGAACGGTGTCGAATTGCTAGCCTTCGATCAACTGAGATTGCGACCTTTTTAGCCCGCGAAAGCCTAAATCAACTCATGTTTCGCTCAACTCAGGGCGACGTGACCTTGATGCAGCATTTGGCGAGCTCGAATCAAACGCTCACGTTACAAGCCTCGGAGCCTCAAGCCTTTTCACCTTGGCATCCATCGATTCCGTTTGCAGGCACACTGTGGGCGGCTTCTGACATTGTGTCATTGGCGGCGCTTTTGAAGTCGCAACATTGGCTGTCAGAAGAAGCGGCGCAAACACTTTCGCTGATCGGTCAAGGGATTGCTGCGGAGGGTATTGATCTTAGAGGGCATCGAATTGCGATTCTTGGCGCTTCGGCTGAGATGGCGCCAACGGCTTATTTCTTGCGAGCAGGTGCAGACATTCTGTGGGTAGACCAGCGGCCGCCGCCCTTGGCATGGCAGAAGGGGGCTTTCCCTGGCCGGTTGCACTGGGCTGCGACGCCCACTGATTTATTAACTCATCCTGAGGCCGCGCTTGCCGCAGTCAAAGCATTTGCTGAAGAAGGCGCCATTCATCTCGGGCTCTTTGCGTACGCGCCAGGTGCGATGCGCGAATTCAAGCTCACGGGTGTGATGAACGCCATTGTGGATGCCATGCCGCCTAACGCGCTTGCCTCTGTGGGTATGCTGGTTTCACCCACAACGCCAACGCGGCTAGGTGCCAGTGATCAAGCAGCATCGGATGCCTGGTGGGCTTCGAGACCTTGGTGGATGACCGCGCTTCGCACGTTGGGGTTTTTAAAACCTCAGACCTCACTCCAAGGACCCTATCCGGTCTCTGATTCGGTTGTGACGATCCAGGGTGCAAGTTATCAGGCAGCCCAATACCTGGGTAAGACGCTCATGGCGGAAACCTGGGAAGCTGAGCGCGTCGCTCGGTTACAAGCCCAACCTCCGAGTGGAGGGACGCCGAGCACATCAGAGGCGAAGGAAGCGGTTTCACTGACCGAGGGCACTGGCTTTCGAGTCTCGGCAAACACGGCACCGATTACTCAAACGCGCTCGCTTGCCCACCCCGTGTTCGCAGCGGCTTTTCAGGGTGCACGGACCTTGGGCGTTGAAACCTTCCTACCTGAATTTTCGCAACAAGTGGGTGGTCTGTTATGGATGCACGATTGGATGCGAAGCGAGTCCAATTCGGTCATCAGACAACGAGTCCATGGTGGCATTCATCCAATGCCTTATCAGCTTCAGTCCGCGCTCTATGTAGCAGCTGCCATCGGGTTTGCGCGCCGGCCATTGCTGCTGAAGGGGTTGTTCGATCGAAGCTGAGCGTGCGCGTATTCAGCTAACCCTGTTGGTTCACATTGGACTCACGTTTGAGTGGTGAGTGGTTCGCCTCGAGCCCATGTAAAAGCGAGCATGCGTCTTGGTAACAATGTCAGCGCACCGCGGTAATCATGGTTCTGGTTTTCCCCTCCCAACCCGAATCCCAACGCCTACTCCTGCTTCAGTACGGTCTTCGAACCGACGCCTAGGCGTCTTTTCGCCCGAGGCTGCGGAATATTGCAGAGCGGTGAGTTGCCTAGCTGGGTAATTTATTGGATCTTGTCTTATTAATGACTTTCATTAAAGATTGAGAGTGAGCCGGAACGAATGACACTTTTCGAAAGCTAAAGAGAAATTGGCGTAAAGAAGTGAGCGAAGTGGGGTTGGCGAAGCCAGGTTGAACCCGGTCGCAAAGCTCGCGTCGCCTGAGTGTATCGCTGGCGATTCGGGAGAACGCTTTGCTGGAAAGCAAGGTGAAGCGGGGTTGGCGAAGCCAGGTTGAACCTGGCCGCGAGGTTCGCATACCGGGGTGTATCGCTGCTGATTCGGGAAAACCTGTTGCCAGCAATCAAGGCGAAGATCCTAAGAAACTTAAGTAAGGGGGGCGTCATCGATGAAAATCTTGCGTACACCGGATGCCTGCTTCGCGGGGCTCAAAGATTATCCGTTCGAGCCTTGTTATACCGTGATCAAAACGAAAGACGGAAGCAATCTGCGCATTCACCACATAGACGAAGGCCCAAGAG
>CAYZUV010000035.1:0-15782 GCA_964481245.1 uncultured Pseudomonadales bacterium | reverse complement strand
ATCCAAAGTAACCGTCAGGGTCTGGATACTTCTCGGTGCCGATGAAGAGCATGTGCTCTAAAAAGTGCGCAAGGCCAGGCCGGTTCTCGGGTTCGTGGAAACTGCCGCGAAAAACCGTGAGGGCCGCTGCGGATTTGTCCGCTGCGGAGTCAGAGATGACCAGCAACCTTAAACCATTTTCCAGCGTCTCATAGTGATAGGCCCGTGGATCGTTGGGGCTTTTAATCACTTCAATCGGCGCAGTCTCAACTGTCGAACGATCTCCTGGCCCGCTGTCCGTGCTCTGGCAGCCGGTGAGTAAACCGAGCCCCAGGAGAGAGATTAAAAGGAGCGAGAATAAAAGGAGCGAGAGGAGCTCGCTTGTTGAGCGTCGCGCTAGCAGCATAGTGATTTGTCCAAAATGTCGGAGGAGCAAAGTCTAAGTCAGAGGCGCGTTCGAATCGAGGGGCTCGTTCGGGTTGATGCTGCGAGAGTTGCTTAACTGGTAGAGCCTCGTTCAGCCAATCGCCGGGGGTTACGCAAAGATGCGAGGCGTATCTGGCAAAAGGAACGGGCTCAGTGCTCCTGAGTAGGGTTGATGTGTTCTAAGATCCTGGCTCTGCAAACAATCGTCTCTCAGGCTGGTCGAGCGGCGCTGCATGTTCAATCTTTGGATTCAAAACCCGGGATAGGAGGGTCGTCTGCTATCGCCGTCTCGAGACGCTTGCAGCGTTGCCACGAACCTCATGACACGAGGAATCCGTCGTAGGGTGACGATGGTGCCCGGTCGCCTTGATTTAGCTGCCTAGAGTCGCAGACCTAATGCGTCGATCGCATTGATCTCGTCCGGACTAAGTGGTGTCTTGGCTGCTTCGAGTGTCGAGTTGAGTTCTGCGCGATTCTTGACCCCTAAGATCACAGTGTCGATGCCCGCCATAGCCAGTGCGTATTGGTGCGCCACATCGGCCGGATCACGCGCCCAATTTCGGCAGAGCGCTCGAAAAGGTTCGGCGCGCTCGAAGTCTTTCACCTCGGGATGATCAGGCGGGAGGTCGCGGTCAATTGCTGAGGTCAGTGCGCCAGCTTGAACGGCCCTGATGCCAAGAACACCCACTGCTGCATTCACTGCCGTTTGAATGATTCGTCTTGGCTCTGCAGCTTCGGTGTAGCGCTTGATGCCTCCGGGACTGTCGAGCAGGTTGGCGATCGCCTGCACCGCAGCTGGCTTCACATCACCCTTCAGCACTTTGATGATGGACTCGGGAAGGCCAGTGCCCGTGATACCCCAATGACCAATGAGGCCTTGGGCTTTCATTGATTCAAAGGCTGGAATCACAGCTTCGTAAAAGCAGGATTCCGTCACACTGAAACGGAGTTGATCGTTGCCAAGTTCGCCTGGAAATCGAAAATTGTCAGGGATGATGTTGGAGTGCAAGAAAAAGAGATCAATGTGATTGAGGCGCAGTGCCTCGAGCGATCGTTCAATGGATCTTAAAACCTTGGCTTCGGTGTCGATGGGCGACTGGGTTCCGAGCAATACCTTACTGGTGACATGGACTCCCTCGGGCAATCTTCCGCCGAAGGCTTCACCCACGACGCGCTCCGCCTCACCACGACCATACATCGGCGCAACGTCAAGGAGCGTGATGCCTTGATCGACGGCTGAGACAACGGTTGCAACCGCTTCCTCGCGAGAGGTCTCGCCCCAAATGCCGGCGATCCCGCCGCCGCCCAAGGTCAGCGGGCTCACGGGCCAGAGATTGCCTAAAGTCTTTGCTGATGTTGAATTCGTCACAGGTATCTTCCTTTCTTTATCGCGTCTCATCAAAACGCTACTTGTTTAAAGCGTTCGCTGATGGTTATTAGTATCGCATCCCGGGATGACAGTACGGGGATCTGGTCGACGAAAGCTCGAACGCATAGCCGTGGTTCCCGCACAACAAGCGTCAGAGCCGTGTCGATGACCAACCGCGCAGGTTCCAGGCACGTTGGTGGGAACGGTCAACGCCCCGTCTGCAAATGCCGTTATGTCTGACCTCTTCCGGCTAGATGAGGGTGGACGTTTCGGTGCTGGCGTTCCCATTGTTCCGCATGTCGAGTTCAGCTCTCACGGCGCGATGTTCGTTTTCGTTGAACTGATAACGCAAAAGCAAGAGTGCGCCAATCACATAACATCCCGCCGGCATCAGCGCCAGCAAATAACGGATCGCATCTTGGGTCGCCTCGTTCTGCTCGACGTTAGGTTCGAACCCGGTGAATTGAAGAACTAGACCAATAACAAACGCGGTGATCGAGCTGGAGATTTTTCGAATCAAATTCCAAACTGCGAGATAGGCGCCCTCCTTGCGTTCGCCCGTGGTGTATTCGTCAAAATCGACGATATCGGCTTGCATAGAATTGGGCAGCACCGCGCCAGCACCGCCGCCAACACCTGCGAAGAAACAGCAGAGGTAAACATAGAGGTCATCTCCAGCGCCAGCAAAGACCAAGCACCCAAACGACGTCGCAGAAATAAGCGTGCCGATCAACCAGAGATTCCGCTTACCGGTCACCCTTGACCAACGAATCCACAGCGGGGCCAGGACAAACTGAGGGATTTGGTAGACCACAAGGATCAGGACGAGATTATCCATCTTCACGACATAATCCGCAGCGTAAGCGGCTAGGATGCCAAGGGTCGCGCCGCCAAATGTTTCGATGCCATAAATGATGAGAAGCAATCGGGCGTGAGGGTTCTTGAGCACATCTAAAAAGGTGCTAAAGGGTGGTTTGCTCGCCCGGCCTTGCGATGCTTGCCGCTCGGGCAACACATAAGTGGTGGCGAGCACGAGGAGGCTGATGACTGTCCCAGCGAAGACCGACAGGTAAAACGCGAATTGGCGTTTATCTTCGGCGTCGTACATTAGTTGTAAAGACGTGAGGCCCGCAGCAACACCAAAGATGCCGATCATGTGGCTCAGCCCGAAGAGCCGGGTTCGCTCGTGGTAGTCGAAGGTCAGTTCAATTCCGAGCGAGCCATGGGGTACAAAAAACGCTGTTTGGACGGTTTCGTAAATGAGCAAGCCCACCGCCAGCCAGATAATGAGCTGAAGCTCAGAAAGGAATTCGGGTGGCGACCAGATGCCGATTAACGCAATGCCCATGGGAATTGCCGAAAGGAACATCCAACTTCGCCGCCGGCCATGCTTTGATCGAGTGCGATCTGAAAGGTAACCAATGAGGGGGTCGCTGATCGCATCCCAAAAACGGGCGACAGCGAGTATGGTGCCGATGACTGCAGGCGCGACGAGCAGCACATCCGTTGCAAACTTCATGTAGTAAACGACGAACAGCGTACCCATGATCCCGAACGCGATTCGGGGGGCGGCCCATGCGAGGATGATCGGCAAAGGTAACTGATCGGCTGGCGACTGGTTGCCCTGGGTGGTTTGATCAGTCATTTACAGCAGTGCTCGAGCTTGCACTGAATCCCAGAGCGGCGTCCGGGTTGGATCGATGGATTCAAAAGACCAACGGCAACGTTGCACAAGCGGATCTCTTTTCTGGGTGCAGTGACGCCAAATGAATATGCGGAGAATGGTCGCTGTTCTTTCATCGATCATTTTGTGAGCTTAGTTGAAAATTGGTGTAGCGAGAAATTGGTCTCGCTCTTGGGCTTCCGCGTAGGAGAGAGCGAGCGCAGGTCTCCTTTAATCAAAGCGATGGTGCTTGTGCGAGCGGCCGGCGCTGTTCAAAAGGCGAGGGGTCTACCAACTGGCAGCCAGGCGCATGAGAGGCGCACGAGCCTCCAGTTAACGCGTAAAGTTCAAAAGGTGTGGCCGGTGAAAACGTTCTTTAGATTGATCAATCCTTGGATGGCTCGTCTCTTGTCGTCGCGACTACACGTTGTGGTCAGCTTTCAGTTGATGCTTCTCGAAGTGAGAGGCCGTAGGTCCGGCGCGCTGTATCGGATTCCTGTCAGTTTCGCTGAGCTCGATGGCGACTTTGTAGCCCTCACGGAGAAATCAAATCTTTGGTGGCGAAACTTGGAAACGGGCGTGTGTGAAGCTTGGATCAAAGGCGTTAAATGCCAATGCCAGGTGGATGTGATTGCAGATGACACCTCATTGGTTTTTCGAGACCTAAAAGCGCTCATTCAGCATAATCCGCTCGACGCACCCTTTGCGGGAGTGGGGCTCAACTGGCGTCTAGAGCCGAACGAGGCAGATTTAGAGGCGGCATCCCGTCGTCATGTGGTGTTGCATCTTAAGCCTGTGGATTGATTCACCGAAGGCCTGCCCAAGCCGCCAAGCGAGCTGACTCATCAGCCTCGCGTACAGACGATGCGTCATCAAAGTGCATGCGATGGGGCGCATCGGGTCGATAGGCTTCCCATGGCGCGTGACCATGAATAAATGCGATCCACCGGTCGTGCATTTCGAAGGCGAGTTCAGTGGGCAGTTCACCAGGGCCGATGAAATCTTTTACCCCTGGAGCATCCAGCGTATTGAATGCAAACGGAATTTCCAGTGCATGGGTCGCACGCAGGTGGCCCTGCCTTGACTCCCAGTCGAATTGATAAACATAGTTCTCTCTCGTGTGTTGCGCCCTAAGCTCGAGAAGCCGCAAGGTTGGGATCTTGAACATGTAGTCGGTGGACATCTCAATGCCAAGTCGCGTGAGATCAAACGTCGGGAACATGTCGGCATAAGCGGCCTGCAGATACCCGGTTGCTCCAAACCCCTCAATCTGGCGATTAAGTCCTGCCTGATCAAGTGTATTCATGATGAACAAGCTGGCTTCATCCTTGTTGGTGCCGATCATGAGGGGCACCTGTGCACCGACCCCCGCGGCGTGGGCGCCGAGGAGCGTTGTGGGTATCACCTCGTTGCCTTCACTTGGATAAAAGGCAGACATCCCAAGGGTCATGGGTTGCTTGGCAAGCCATCGATCTACCACTTGCTGATCTTTTAATAAGTCAGCCGCCCCTCGCGCCTTGAGCGCGCCCACGGAATCTGCCCCGGCGGCAATCAGCAATTGATCCGTGATAGTTGCGGCAGTGTCTTTAGGCATGGTGTGGTGGGCGGCGCCACTTTGAGCGATCGCTCGATGAAATAACCCCTGTGCCCGCTCGGATCCGAGCAGAGTCGAAACTGAAAAGGAGCCAGCGGATTCTCCTGCAATCGTGACGCGGTGAGGGTCTCCCCCGAACGCTCGGATGTTGTCTCGGACCCACTCGAGTGCGGTGATTTGGTCGAGCAGCCCATTTACGCCCGACGTGTTGAGCGATGCATCGAGGTGTGCAAGCTCAGCAAAGCCAAATGCGCCCAAACGATAATTCACGCTGACCGTCACCACATCGCCGCGCAGGGCGAAAGATGTCCCGTTGTACCAAGGGATTGAACTGCGCCCTGTCCGGTAGCCACCGCCGTGAATCCAAACCAGCACGGGGCGGGCTTGGTCATCGGCTGCGGGCGTACAGACATTGAGGGTAAGGCAATCTTCGCTCCACGGCACATCTATTCGATCGGTCATGCCGCCGCTTGCAGTCTGAGGCGCGGCAAGCCCAAATCGAGTGGCATCCTGAATGTCAGACCAAGGCTCAGGAGGCTCGGCGGCCATAAAGCGTCGTTCATCGATGGGCGGCTTGGCATAAGGGATGCCGCAGAAGAGCTGAACGCCAGATTTTGTTTTACCCATGACTGGCCCACATTTTGTCATCACGACGGGGTGCTCGGCTGTTGACATGGTCTAGTCCTTAAACAGTTGGTGGTACCGAAGCTAGCAAGGAATAGTGTCTTTGCAAACAATCGGTCCCCAAGAAAGTTCTTAATGATTCTAATTCTGGTATTGCGTTGAATGATTGAGGCGGCAGCGGCGGGAGCTTGCATGGGGGTGGAGTGACAGGATTCACGCTTGGAACGCCCCTGGCCCGCGGCTCGAGCAGGGTTTGGTAGAAGTGTTCGTGTGTGGTGGCGTGATGAATTGAAATAGTGTTTGATTTGGTGTTGGGTCTGCGATTAGATAATGACGGGAGTACGGAAGCGAAACCGAACTGTCTTCAGTGTTGGAATACGCGAATAGCCGGGGCGAAACAGCTTAGGCGCGCCACACTGGTTTTCAATAAGGCGATGAACGGCTAGGAGTAGCCGCGGAGTTTTCAGTAAGGGTAGCATCCGAAAAAGAGTCTGGATCTGAAGCCCTATGCAGGTATCAGGGCCAGTCGCCACACATGAGCTTTAGCAAATGAAAAGAGAGGTAACGCATGAGATTTGAAGCGCCGACGACGACCAAGGCGGTCACCGCGCTGCTAGCGAGTGAGGCAGGGGTCTCACGGGTGCTGGCAGGGGGTACAGACCTGCTGGTTCGAATGAAAACTGGGCTCATCGAACCTGATTTAGTGGTCGATATCAAAAGAATAGACAGTCTCAAGCAATTGAGCGTGTCGGCCAGTGGTTGCCAAATTGGGTCAGCAGTGCCCGCTGCTGCATTGGGTGAGTCGGACAAGCTTAAGTCATTGTGGCCCGGCGTGGTCGAAGCCGCGAATTTGATTGGATCTGATCAGATCCAAGGTCGATGCACTATTGTGGGCAACCTCTGCAATGCATCCCCTGCGGCCGACAGCGTGCCTGCGCTGATTGCAGCTGGGGCTAAGGCTGTGATTGTGGGTGCCGGTGGTAAGCGTCGAGTGCCAGTTGAAAAGGTCGTGACGGGTCCGGGTCAGATCTCACTTAAGTCCGACGAATTTATCGAAGCGGTCTTGTTGCCAGAGAGAAAAGCCAACTCGGGTGACGCTTATTTGCGTTTCACGCCACGCACCGAAATGGACATCGCGGTTGTCAGTGCCGGTGTGAATCTCACGCTGAGTCGAGGGGTGGTCAAGACGGCGCGTGTGGCGCTGGGCGCAGTCGCACCAACGGCCGTGCTGGTGGCTGCCGCAGCCAAAGCACTGGTGGGCACCAAGCTCGACGATGTGGCGCTGGAAAAAATGGCGAAAGCATGCCGCAAGGCATGTAACCCTATTGACGATAAACGAGGTACGGCAGCGTATCGAACGCAGGTAGCAGGCGTCATTGCCAAGCGAGCAGCCATGCTCGCATTTGAGCGTGCAGGAGGAAAACGATGAGTGGTGTAACAGTCTCAACAACCGTGAACGGGGATCCCGTCCAGTACGTGTGTCCGGCAGACGAGAGTCTGCTGGATGTGCTTCGAAACCGCTTGAACATGACGGGCGCCAAGGAAGGATGCGGTACTGGAGACTGCGGCGCTTGCAGTATCACGCTCGACGATCGACTGGTCTGTTCGTGCTTGGTCTTGGGTGCCGAAGCCGAAGGTCGCTCTATCGGAACTGTAGAGGGTCTGTCTGAGGGTGGGCAGTTGCACCCGCTGCAAGAAAAATTCATTGAACATGCCGCGTTTCAGTGCGGAATTTGTACGCCTGGTTTTTTGGTAGCCGCAAAAGCGCTACTTGATCGCAATGCCAACCCATCAGAAGAAGAGATTCGCTACGCATTGGCGGGAAATCTTTGTCGATGCACGGGCTACGACAAGATTGTTCGCGCCGTTCAGGATGCAGCCAAGGTGATGCGACGTAAGAAAAAGTAGCGGGTGAGATCGTGAGCGATTATCAAGCACTTCATGCCGCAAAACGATCTAACAAACGCACAAAACCGGTTAAACATTAGGAAAACGTACTCAGCCTCGTGAGATGAAAGCCAAAGCGCTCAAGGGCTGAGGAAACAAGAGGAAAACAGCATGCCTTTAGATACAAGTTATACCGATCAACCATTTCATCGAGTAGGGCAGCGCGTCAATCGCCCGGATGGTCTCGATAAGGTGACCGGCCGAGCGAAGTACGGCGCTGACATGAACGCCGCTGGTCAATTAGTTGGCAAGATCTTGCGATCTCCTCACGCCCATGCAGAGATCAAGAAAATTGATACGTCCAAGGCGGAGAAGCTTCCAGGAGTCAAAGCCGTCGTCACCGCAGCAGACTTCCCGGATCTGACTGGGGGTGATCGCGGCATGCTCGATATTCTCGAGAACTGCATGGCGCGTGGCAGAGCGCTCTACGATGGGCATGCGGTTGCTGCGGTTGCCGCTGTGGACGAAGCGACTGCCAGACAAGCGCTAAAACTGATCAAGGTGCAGTACAAAAAGCTGCCGCACGTGACCGATGTCGACGAAGCGATGAAGCCAAAGGCACCTGTGGTTCAAGATTGGATCAGAACACGAGGTGTTAACCCAGCGCCAACGGCGGCATCCAACGTTCATCAGCGCAGCGAATTCGGTCATGGCGATCTGGATGCGGGTTTTGCGGAAGCCGATGTCATCGTCGAGAAGAGCTACAAAACGGAACAAACCCACCAGGGCTATATCGAGCCGCATGCTTGTCTGGCGACCCTCGGTCCGGATGGGGTCGGTGATCTTTGGGTGACGACGCAAGGGCATTTTACGTTCCGTAACGTGTGTGCCAGTTTGCTAGGGCTTGACGTAGCTAAGCTCAAGGTGACGTCTTCTGAAATTGGCGGCGGCTTTGGCGGCAAGACCCACGTCTGGATGGAGCCGGTTGCATTGCAGTTGTCGAGAAAGGCGAACCGGCCGGTCAAGCTGGTGCTATCGCGAGAGGAAACGTTCCGCGCCACGGGGCCGACTTCATCGACCTCAATGGATATCAAAATTGGCGCAACCAAGGATGGGCGAATCACTGCCGCATCGGCTGAGCTTCGCTATCAGTGCGGTGCCTTCCCTGGGATTTGGGGCATGTTAGGCGCCATGACGGCTTGGGCTTGTTATGACCTTAAGAACGTTAAAGCCGTCGGTTACGACGTGCTATGTAATCGTCCGAAAGTGGCAGCTTATCGCGCGCCCTCCGCGCCGATGGCAGCCTTTGGGGTTGAGAGCACGATGGATCTTCTCGCTGCAGAGTTGGGCATGGATGCCCTTGAGTTGCGCATCAAAAATGCAGCAAAGGAAGGAACCCGAGCGTCTTATGGTCCTGTCTATGGACCCATTGGCATTGGGCCGACCCTTGATGCGGTGAAAAACCATCCGCACATGAAGAAGCGATTGGGTAAGAACCAAGGTCGAGGCGTGGCTTGCGGATTCTGGTTTAACTTCGGTGGCCAAACGTGTACAGATTTGAACGTCTCAGTTGACGGCACAGTGAATCTCACTGTGGGCACTGTCGATGTGGGTGGCTCGCGCGCCTCACTGGCCCTGATTGCGGCTGAGGAGTTGGGGATTCCCTACGAGCAGGTGCGTGTCCAGGTAGGCGACACGGCTTCACTGGGGCATAACGACACCACTGAGGGAAGCAGGGGGACTTTCTCATCGGGCATGGCGACTATTTTTGCCGCCAGGAATGCGATCGCTGTTCTGCGGGAGCGGGCGGCGATGATGCTGGATGTGCCTGTCGATCAAGTCGTCTGGGAAGATGGTGCGGCAAGAGCCACGGGGAAGAAGAACAGTAATCTTCCTCAGCTGACCTTGAAGGAAATTGCCGGTAAATCGCCGACCACAGGTGGTCCTATCGCAGGGCACAACGAAGTGGTTGCCGATGGCGCCGGTGTCTCGTTTGCCAGCCATATCTGTGATGTGGAGGTGGACCCAGACACGGGTGCCACGAAGATATTGCGGTACACCGTGGTTCAAGATGCGGGCAAAGCCATCCATCCGGATTATGTTGAAGGCCAGTTCCAAGGCGGTGCAGCGCAAGGCATTGGTTGGGCACTCAATGAGGAATACATCTACGGCGCAGACGGCAAATTGCAAAATCCTGGGTTCTTAGATTACCGAATTCCCGTGTGCTCGGACTTGCCGTTCATTGATACCGAGATCTTGGAAATTCCGAACCCGAACCACCCTTACGGTGTGCGTGGTGTCGGCGAAACCTCAATCGTTCCGCCTTTGGCCGCCATTGGTAACGCGGTTTCCAATGCAGTGGGCGTTCGTATGACGCACGTCCCGATGTCTCCGCCTCGAATTCTGGCGGCATTGGATGGAGCGAAAGACTAAGGGCTGATCCCGCACGAAGGGCGGAGCTAGGCCAATGAAGGTTGAACTCTCGGGAATCTTAAGGGGCGCCGCGTGCGGCGCCTCCTTCGTTGAGCTTGAGGGTCAGACGATCAAAGCCTTAATGGAGGACTTGTTGCGTCAGTACCCTGATATGGCTGGCCCGATGGACGAAGGGATTGCCGTGGCCATCAATGGCGAGATTTTCAGAGATGGCTGGCAGCAATCCATACCTAAGGATGCTGAAATTTATTTGCTGCCGCGCCTTCAGGGTGGATAGCGCTGACGTTAACGATTCGCGGTTAGCTTAACGTCGAATGCGACCACGGTTCGTTTTGCTTCTTCTCTCAGCGGATGCACGTAGTGCATGTAGTAGGGGGGAAACAAAATGACTTGGCCGGCGGTTGGTCGATGGCGTCGGGACGCATCCTGATTGCCTAGCATCACGGCATTTAAATTTGGGTTGATAAATTCTAGGCAGCCTTGAGGCTCTGGCAGGTCGGGAACCTCAACATAGTAGATCCCAGAAATGACGCCGTACTCGGTTGGATGGATATGCGGGGCTTGCCAGTCTCTTGACTCAAGGCACACGACCCAACTGCTCAAAGTCAAAGGCGTAAACAGGGGGTCTACCTGAAGCGCCTCAATCAGATAGGTTTCTATCGCAGGCCAAATGATTTCACCGCGCAGACTCGTAATGCTGGGATGATCCGTATCCAAGTAAGAGACGTCAGGAGAGGATTGAAACCCGCCTTGAGTGGTATTCAAAGGATCATCAGCAGCATTTTTTGAAGCGGCTTTTAAGGCTTCAATCTGATGCAATAGCGATTGATTAAGTGCCTCGAGCCCCTCATGAGTTTGAATAAGGACGGGCGTAGAAAAATGATGCTCAAGTCGTTGATCAAAAGTCACAGTGCGTTCTCCTGATTCAAGATGATGCTAACTGATTCTTACGCCAAGAAAAGAGGTTGGCGGGTACGACAGTCACTTTATGATGATTTTTTTGCCACCGGACCGGCATTCAATGGTGGTCAGAGAACGTAGCGAATCCCGTTACTGAGACGCTTGGGTGACATCAGTAGATAATGTTCGGACCATAAACTGAGGTTAATGCGGCGCTGAGGATATGAATAAAAATTAGGATAGAACAAAGAGGGAATGCTCTAGAGAAGCGAATTTTCGTCCAACTAGAACAGGCGATCGCCAGCGCATTGGTTATCATCCATTACGGTTATTACCGCAGGCACTGCGGGCTAGAGTTCTCCTGAAACCAGAGGAGAATTTTGATCGGATACATATTGCTCATTGCATGAGGAGAATGAGATGAATCGAAGTACGCCTTTTTGGCCCAAGGTTGAGGGGTACGCCGAGCGCAGTCTGCCGCTCCAATTTCGCGGGATTAACTATCAGAGTTACATCATTGCCCCAGAGGCATCGCTGGGTCCGCGCCCGCTTATTTTGGTGATTCACAATTATCAGGGGCTGAAGGGTTTTGACCTGGATGTCGCGGAGTATATGGCGCGATTGGGATATGTGGGTATGGCCGTTGACATGTACGGTGAGCATGTCCCGGAAATGCATCGAGAGTTCCCAACTAACCCTGCAGAGATCGAACCTTTTCAGAAGCGTTGTTTTGATGCCATGGTGGATTTAGATCACGATCATGAGCGTTTTCGAGCACTCATGGGCGCATGGATTGATTTGGGGATGAAAGACCCCGCGGTTGATGCCTCGGCGATGCCAGCAGCCATCGGCTATTGTTTCGGCGGGATGGCGGTCATCGAAGCCGTTCGCGGCGGGCTGCCACTTTCGGGTGTTGTATCGTTTCATGGCCTGCTTCAAACGGGTGAAGATCCCAGCGCGGCTCGCTTTGGCGCGATTCGACCCCCGCTAAAACCTTGCGAAAATTCCTACAACACGAACACCATTATTCGAGTCGAGAATGGCGCAGAGGATCCTCTTGTGGGGGCAGAGAACAAACGGCGATTTTTCGAGGAAATGGATCAAGCCGGTGTGGACTGGAGCTTTCACGAGCACGCAAAAACGCCTCACGGGTTTGCGCTGCCAGAGCGCATTGGCGCTCCGGGGCATCTTTTTGAACCGGCCGATCGTCGCTCAACGCAAAATATGTTGAGTTTGTTTCGAGAACTGTTTCCAGGCGTTCCACAGCGACCGGTGGAATTTAATGCAGCAGGCACGCGGATCCCCTAGCCACGGTTGGTCGTTCACTCGTTGTTTGCTAACACGCTCCGAACGTGATGGCGAAAGGTCGTCATCACGTTCGGAGACCCTCTGGTTAGAGTTTGTAAGCTAATTTGAGTCCGAGGTTGCGACCTGGCAGCGGCGCTTCCTCTTTAACAAAGGACGTGTGCCTGCGTGCAACATCATCGAGAAGGTTTCTACCAAACAATGACACGTCCAGCGTTGAAGTTCCGAGGCTGAAGGTGCGCGTCACGCTGAGGTTGAGCATGTTGTAGCCTGCTGTGGCGAGTTCGTTCTCGGCAACGTCAGTTTGAGCATGGACTCGCTGGTAGCTTAACCGCGTCGAAAAACTGCTGATGCGACCGGTTAATGAGACCATGTCCCGCGTAGGTGCAATACGCGGCACCCTCGATCCAGAGTCGAGGCGGGCCCTGGTTTGATCTCTTCCATAGGTCATCTCAATTCTGCCCGAGGAAAGATCGAAAGCTGTCCCCAATTCAAACTCATACCCTGTGAACGAAGCGTCTTCTTGCTCGTAAGTCGCCAGAATTAAGCCACCGTGATCGAGTTCATCGTGCGCTGCCTCGTGAGTGGCTTCTTGTTCATCGCGAAGGTAGATGTAATCACTGACGTTGTTGTTAAAAAGCGTCCACGCCCAGAAGAAGGTTGAGCCTTCGTAGGACAGATTGATTTCGGTGTTAAAACCGCGTTCTGAATGAAGACGAGCATCGCCGACTTCGAACCGTTGTGCAGCGAGGTGGGGCCCATTAATAAACATTTCAACCACGGAAGGGGCACGTTCAACTGACGCGAGACCGAGCGAAACAGAAAAATCGCTCCCGAAATCTCGCGACAGGCCGATGGCAAGGCTCGATGTCGAGAAATCCACGTCGAATGACTCGATTGCTATCGCCGCTTGCTGCGCTCCTTCTTCATGTGCCTCGTCTTGGTACCCGCCTTCCTCGTGACCCTCGGTATTTGCGACCTGACCTTTTCGGTTCAACCTATCGAAACGCGCGCCCAAATCGAAATGAAACCCCTCTGACCATTCCTGGCTGAAGTAATAACCCATGGTCATTTCTTTTGACTCTGTCGGCAGCATGAACGCCTCTTCTCCGACGATGGCAACGGCTTCCTCTGCGAAGTTCATCACCACTCGATGGGAGGCTGCATCTGAGTCGAGGTTGAATTTCAGGCTGAGCTCACGGGCGTCGTTAGAGAATAAGGTGGGACCTTCCTCCTCAATGAATTCTTCGTCGCTGTGTTCTCCGTCAGCGTGTTGCTCAGTCAGCCTGTACTGGGAATCTTGAAACGAAAAGTTGATTGAGCGAATTGGCCCGAGATCTCGATTGACTTGACCCTCAAGAGACCAGACGCGCGACCGTGTCGCCGAGAAAATACGCTCTTCCCCATGCTCGTCATCGTGATTCAGATCTTCTTCCTGGTCGAGGTCCTCTTCATGAGCGTCCGTATGAACCGGGATGCCGTAAATGCTTTCCTGCTGAGTAAAGGCGCCTCCGACGTATCCCCAGTCACCGGCTTTTGACACACCGATTCGATGATTGTTACGACGCGTATCGCTGTGTTCCAGAACGTTCAGCGCGTGATTATTATCGGGTTCGTCATGCGCATCGCCTGCTTCCTCGTTCATCGATTCATGGTCAATGGCGCTATCTGGGACGTCGTAGGCGTTAAAGTTGCTGTAGCTCCCTTCATAGTGCCAGTTGAGGCCGAGTAAGTGATGCCCGGTAGCGAGTGACAAGGCCTCTCCATCGTTCACGGTTTGGCGTTCGGTAGCTAAATTGAGTGTTGATTCGGTCAAGTTGGTTTGAGCAATCGCTTGATCCACGACGTTGATGATGCCGCCAATTGTGCCGTTGGCAAAAAGAAGCGACGCGGGTCCTCGAACCACTTCGATCTGTTGGGCATTTTCGAGCATGACTTCGTTGATGTGATCGCCGCCTAAGCCAGATATATCACGCGTCACATGACCGTTTTGTAAGACGCGAACACGGTTGCCCGACATGCCTCTGATGACGGGTTGCCCAACGCCGCTGCCGTAGTCTGCGGTGCTGACGCCAAGCAGACCGTCTAAGGTTTCTCCGAGGCTGAGCGTGGGCTCACTAGAGAGGCGTTTCTCGTCGACGACATGTAGGGGTGTTGCGCCCGTATCGGCGTTTCGATGCAACAGGGAAGCCTGAACAACAATCTCCTCCATTTCGTTTGCTAATGCTTGGCTGGAAGCGGTGAGTAAGAAGAGACCGTAATTCAGCAGAGATCCCGGGTGCCATGCCGGGTCAAAAAGGTTTAATTTCATTGTACTGAGCACCCGTAGCGCCGCTGACCCAGCACCACTTAAAGCGAACTGATGACTGGGGTTGGGTTTGAATCAAACGACGGACCAGCGTCTAGGCATCCATTGCGCGTGAGCGCTAACCCCAGAGAGTTTCGTAATTTAAGTGCGAGCGGGTGGTGCTCGAGCATGGAAGGGGGCTGAATGAGACCCTTGAGTCGCGCGTTCCGTAAGATCAAACGCGATAAAAGATGGGTAAGGGGCGACGATCGCGATAGCCGCGGGTACGTCATCGCTGGTTAGCGAGCCTGTACTGCAGACCAAACACGATGCGTCAAACGCATCGACATGCTCATGCGTCATGCCGCTCGATGTTGCCAATAGAAGGCAGGCGATGAGCGCGAATAAAAGCCTATGTTGCTGGGGCTTGGTCATGGCTGCGATATTAGGAAGTCCATTCACGTACTGTCAACATGGTCATTGACTAGAGGCCGGTCTTGAGGGTTCGATCGGTTCTTGAGTGGCGATGAGCACGGTTTCAAACAAAAAAGGAGTCGGTGATGAATCAAGGCGCGAGTGCATTGCTAGAACGAGATCAGGTTAGACGCTTCATTCAAGCGCACCGATGGGCAACATTGACCGTCCTGCGCCGCAACGGTTCACCGGTCTCTTCGATCGTCGCCTACGCACTCTATGATGGCGCAATCGTGGTGAGCACGCCGGGTTCAACATTTAAGCGCCTCGCGATCACAGCAGACCCGAGGGTCAATCTTTGCATTATGAGTAACGAAGAGCCGTTTGATTTTGTCTCGTTAGAGGCTCACGCTGAGGTGCTGGAGACAGAGATCGCTGCGCCCACCATCAAAGTGTTTGAGAACATTGCATCTCTTGGCTTTGAAACGCCTGACCCTCTAGATGATTGGTTGGCGAGGGACTCGCGAGTGATTCTTCGAATCACGCCGAATCGAGGGCATGCCGTCCTCAGGCGCTTCGAGGCGGATTGAGAAGAGCCCAAAATCCAAATTTCGGAGAGCGAAGCCGGTGTGCTGTTACCTGCGAATCAAGCGCAGAATCGGCGTGTGCTGATCGATCTTGGCTCTCGCTTCTAGTCGAATTTTTTGGCCAGCGCTGCGTTTCGAACGAGGGGTCGAATGACTCTGCTCGTGCATGGTTTATTGTTTGGTCGAGGCGTTGGCGATCTCTAACTTCTCCTTTGGATGAATCGGCGATGGGCGAACTCTATTGTGGGCGTAGGTCAGGTTCGCTAGCATTGGCAACCCGCCGGGCAGTCAGAACGTTTGAAATCAATCGCAGA
>CAYZUV010000034.1:0-15840 GCA_964481245.1 uncultured Pseudomonadales bacterium | reverse complement strand
CAACGTCGTAATCATTGAAGTCGTGCGCGGGCGTGATTTTGACGCAGCCTGTGCCAAATGCCATGTCTACGTAGCGGTCGGCAATGATCGGGATCTCACGGTCAGTTAAGGGTAGCGCAACGGTTTTGCCGATGAGTGATTCGTATCGAGGATCATCAGGGTTGACCGCGACTGCGGCATCTCCCAGCATAGTCTCAGGTCGCGTGGTTGCGACCACCAGGAAGTCGCCATCGGTGCCGCTGATGGGGTAGCGAAGATGCCACAGACTGCCTTGCTCCTCCTCTGAAATAACCTCGAGATCAGAGATCGAGGTCTGCAAGGCGGGATCCCAGTTGACAAGCCGTTTGCCGCGATAAATCAGCCCTTCGTCGAAAAGGCGCTCGAATACCGTTAGCACAGCGCGGCTCAGTCCTTCGTCAAGTGTGAAGCGCTCAGTTTCCCAGTGGAGCGAGGCGCCCATGCGTCGAAGCTGCCGGCTGATTGTGCCGCCAGATGTCTCCTTCCACTCCCAAACTCGATCAATAAAGGCTTCTCGGCCAAGATCAGAGGGTTTGAGTCCCTCCGCGGCCATTTGTTCGGCGACGATCAACTGTGTCGAGATACCCGCGTGGTCTGTGCCCATCTGCCAGAGCGTATTCTTGCCCAGCATGCGCTGGCGCCGAATAATGGCGTCAACCAGAGAATGTTGAAACGCATGGCCCATATGCAATGTCCCTGTGACATTGGGCGGGGGTATGGCGATGGAAAATGATGTTCCGGCGCCTGTGGGCGCGAAATAACCCTGAGATTCCCAGGTCTGGTACCACTTCTGCTCGATCTGGCTGGGATCGTACTTGTCCATCGGGGCCTTAGTCGTCTGAAAGGCTGCGATTATACAAGAAGACACTGCACTGTCGGGGAGGCAGGTTAATTCTGGTAGGGCTCTTTGTCCTCGCGATCCAAGGTCGCCAGGATTGATTCAAGTTCCTGAATAATCGACTGCTTGATTGTTGATTCGATCTTTGCGCGGTGGCGATCAAGAAGCTGGCTGAGCACTTGGCCTATGGCTTCGTCGGTTAACTCGTCCTCATGATCAAGTTCTGCTTCAAGCTCTGAAAAGAGATCCAGTGTGTCTGGATCATATTCAGGATCCAAGGATACGGGTGGTTTTTTTCTCGGCTTTGCCCGGCGTGGGGCGGTCGCTCTCTTCTTACTGACGAGTGATGTGAGTTCATCCAAAAGGGCCATCTGCAATGATGAATCTGTAGGCAGAGTTGTGGTCTCGATTGCGTTGCCACCTTCCTCATCCTTCGATGTCATGTTGAAGCCATCTTGTGGTAGGCAATGGGATAGCCCCTCGCCTTGTAATGCTTGTAATTTTCTCTTGCACTGGCTCGCGCTGAATCGGCTTTGGGGACGATCTCTGCTACTCGGTCGAATCGGCTGAAAAAAGATGGGATTGCGCCGCTCAAATTGACCAGGACGTCTTGATGCAGAAGTGGCTCACTGTGGTGACAGATTCTGATTGGCGCCGTTTGGTCACTGGTGTAGGGACTGTGCGGCACAAATCGTTCAGGTCGAAATGTCCAGAGCAAATCGTCGAGCGCCAAGGCGTCTTGTTCGCTGCCGGTGTGAACGTGAATCTGGTGCCCCAGTCGATACACCTTGTCGACCAATCGGCAGGCGAATTGGAGTGGGTCGATGTCGGTTTCGATTTGGTAAAAATCAATCCGTGTCAACGCCTACTCCTTTGTTGCCTTTGCCGCCTATGCCAGGGGCTTAGTCTGCCTTAGGGTTTTTGCGATAAAAGATAATCGGTAAGAAGCGCCACAGGCCGTGCCGTGGCACCCTTGTTTAGACCGGCCCATTTAAATGAGGTCCCTGCGATGTCCATGTGTGCCCATCGATATTTCTTTGCGAATCGAGCCAGGAAACAAGCCGCAGTGATACTGCCAGCCTCTCGACCACCGATATTTTGCATGTCAGCGAAAGCACTGTTGATCTGTTTTTGATAATCATCCCATATGGGCAACTGCCAGGCCCGATCTCGGGTCCGCTCGCCCGCTTCTATGAGTGACTGAGCGAGAGCATCATCATTCGAAAAGACTGCCGATGCATGGCTTCCGAGCGCGATGATGCAGGCGCCTGTGAGCGTCGCGATATCCACCACAGAGGCGGGATTGAACCGTTCGACATAGGTTAGCGCGTCGCAAAGGACCAATCGTCCTTCAGCATCCGTATTGAGGATCTCTACGGTTTGCCCGGACATTGTTTTGACGATGTCACCGGGTTTCGAGGCGCCGCCAGAAGGCATGTTTTCGGCAGCGGCCATGACGCCCACCACGTTCATTTTCGGCGCCATCTCACAAAGCGTGAGCATTGTGCCGAAGACGCTCGCAGCGCCACACATGTCGTAAATCATCTCCCACATGGATGCGCCCGGTTTCAGGCTGATGCCGCCAGTATCAAAGGTGATGCCTTTGCCCACAATTACATGAGGTTTCTGAGAGGCAGCGGCGCCTTTATATTGCATGACGATCATCTTTCCGGGTTCATCACTGCCCTTCGAAACAGATAGGAAAGCACCCATTCCAAGTCGAGCCATTTGTTTTTCATCGAGAACTGTTGTCGAGAGTTTCGGGTAGGTTTTGGCGAGTTTTTTCGCTTGTTCGGCAAGATAGGTCGGCGTACAAAGGTTAGAAGGTGCATTGCTTAAGTCGCGGGTTGCATTTTTACCCTTAGACAGGCTCACCCCCAACTTCACGCCTGCGCGGACTGCAGTAACATGGGCGGAATCGGTGAGGATTTGCACCTTGCTCAAGGATACGCCTTTGGGCTTTGAGGTCCCTTTCATTTCGACATATTGGTAAGCGGCATCCTCTACGCATTCGACCCATTTCGAGGCGACCCAAGACGCCTCGCGATCTGCGCACTCGATACCCTCCATCAGGAGTGTGGCGGTCTTGCTCGGTAACTTCTTGAGCTGTGCCGCCGCAGATTGGAAGCTGAGTACGATTTGATCGACGCCTTTATCGCCAAGGCCCATCACTAGTAGGCGCTCAATCTTGGTGCCCGGAAGGTCGGTGAGAAGTGTCGTGGTGCCTGCCTTGGTGCTGATATCCCCGCGCTTAATAAGCCGCTTGAGCGTGCCTTTGCTTGCTTTTTCAAGCGCTTTTATCTCCGGGCCGAAGGACTCATCTTCTGCGATCCCAATAACCAAACATGGATTTGATGTATCGCTGAGTTCGCCGCGTTTAACCGAGTAACTTCGCATAAGGTTTCCTTTCTCTCTTGGACCGTGAAGTGCGGTTATTATACGGCATGGTCAAATGCGTTCGGTGGACGGCTTGATTCTTTTTAAATATGTATCTCGAGAGGTTTTCAAAGCAATGGGTGTGATTGCGCTTGTTGTACTGATTATCGCTCTCGGTTCCAGGCTCTCGGCTTATCTGGGAGACGCTGCCGCGGGAAAGCTCAGCAGTGAGCTACTCGGTATCTTGCTGCTGTATCGCTTGCCCGGTTTGCTGGAACTCATCATTCCAGTCTCTTTTTTTCTGTCGATCATGATTGCTCACGGACGGCTGGCCGTGGACAACGAACTGACGGTGTTGAGAAGCGCTGGATTTGGCGAGTTCAAATTACTCAGGATGACCCTCCTACAGGGCCTGATGGTGATGGCGGTCACGGCGGTTCTGGCTTTGTGGTTAAGACCTCTTGCAGAATCGGGGATGCAAGCAGTGCGTGCAGATCAGAAAACGATGACGGAGTTCGATCTTTTGATCCCAGGGCGATTTCAAACGATGAGTCGAGGGGAGCGGGTGACTTACGTTAGGGACATAGGCGAGGAACAAAGCTTATCGGACGTGTTCATTACCGAACTTGAGCGCGATGGGGCAGTTGGTGCGGATAAAACAGTTGTGATGGTTGCGGAGGAAGGCGAGACCAAGGTTGACGAGCAGGGTAATCGACTGCTCATCCTGAAAGATGGCAAGCGCTATCGATTGCGAACAAGTGAGCTCGAACATCAAGTGATCGAGTTCGAAACCTATGGCCAAGTCCTCGCTAGAGATCCCTCAAAACTTGATCGAGTAGAAGCCAAACAAAGGGGTACGTTGCAGCTGCTCTCGCTAGACTCTAGAGCAGGTATTGCCGAGCTGGAGTGGCGTATCTCGTTGGTGTTGATGGTGCCCGTTCTTGTATTTCTCGCCATTCCGCTTGCCAGAGTCGAGCCTCGGGAGGGACGGTTTGCGAGGATCGCGCCGGCATTACTGCTTTGCTTTTTGTACTTGGTGTTGTTATCGGCGGCTAAATCAAGAATTGAGACAGGTGATTTGGCACCTTTCCCAGGACTGTTCTGGATTCACGCGGCTTACTTGGTTTTGAGCTGGTTCATTTACCAAGGCAGTGATCAATTGTTCCGTTTTGACTGGCTGAAGAGGATGCCTGCCAAGTGACGACAATCCTCGCAAGACTGATCGGTGTCTCGGTGCTCGGTTCGATGGTGATGGTGTCGTTCGCGCTCACAGGCTTGTTGGCCGTCTTCACCTTGCTCGAGCAAGTGGGTGAGCTTGATCAGAGATATACCTTCGCCGCCGCGCTGATCTATGTCGGGCTCAGTGTGCCTCGTCTACTTTACGAGACGCTGCCTTACGCAATCTTAATTGGCGCGCTGATTAGTTTGGGCGGATTTGCGCTGAGGAGCGAGCTCGTCGCAATGCGCGCAGCTGGGGTGTCCGTCTATCGAATATTGGGATTTGCGATGGTGCCGGCGCTGGTCATTTCCTTTATGGGCGTGCTGATTGGAGAGTATCTCTTGCCAGACGCGGAGCGGCTTGCGCGATTGGAGCGGCGTCAGGCAACGTCAGCGATTGAAGCCATCTCGCCGGAGTATGGCATTTGGCTTCGAGATCAGTCCTCGTTCCTTCATATCGAATCCATGAGTGGTGAGGAGATGACCGGGTTACGCTGGTTGGTTTTTGACTCGGCGAAGCGGTTGATCGAGGTTCGCACTGCACAGCGTGCTAAATTTGTGTCGCCCGTAGAAGGGATCCCAGCGCGTTGGCAACTGTTTGATGTTTCGAGTATCGAATATGGTTTGAAAGAGACGCGCAGGCGCCAGGATGAGCGCGATGTTTGGCAGACGGAGCTTACACCGGAGGAAATCAGTAGTGAGTTACTCGTTGAGCCTTCGAGGATGTCGATCGGCTCGCTTGCCCGAAGGATTTCGGCGTTGGATAAGCAAGCATTGGATACCAGCAAGTACCAGCTTGGCTTCTGGGTGAAGTTGCTTCAGCCACTCACGGCGCTTGGTTTACTCGCGCTTTCCGCTGCGATGGTGTTTGGCCCGCTGAGAGATGCATCCATGGGGCTTCGCGTGTTCTCAGGTTTGCTCCTAGGTGTCGGCTTCAAGTTTGTTCAGGATCTGCTCTCGCCCGTGACCCTGGTCTATGGATTGCCACCCATTCTTGCAGTCCTCGTGCCGACGATATTGTGTCTGGGGTTTGCGTATCACCAATTGAAGCGCGTGGCCTAATCTCGTTAAGTCGATTTGGGCACTTCAACGACACGTGTGCCAGTGAGCAGGTCGTGTAGTGCGCGGCCATGTGGCGCGAGCATCCATAGAAAACCTATGCCAAAACAACCGATGGATAGTGTGGCGATCAAGAATCGAGCCAACGCCTGCCTTGGGTTCAATAAGTGGCCTGATTCTGAAATGAGCTGTAGGCGCCAGACCTGCATGCCCAGAGTTTGGCCCTTGAAGGTCCAAAAATACACAAAGAACAGTAGACTCTCGAGATAAAGAAATAATTGATACACAGGGCCTTGAAGCGGCTCTTGACGATCATTCAGGCCAATAACTACCAAAGTGGAGATCATCCAAAGCGCCAAAATTAACAAGCCATCATACATCAGCGCTCCCAGGCGCCTGGGAAATCCGGCATTGGCAAACTGAGCTCTGTCATTTGCACCATTGTTCATGACCTTGATGATGACCCTGCAAGATTCTGGTCGATCCGGATGCTGAGTTCAGTCTGGGTGAAAGAAGCATTGTCTTGAGGTCTGGGGGTTTCCATAGTGCGGGGTTGGAGGCCAAGTATCGATGACTTGTCCTTTGCCCAGAAGACCTGGCCCTTGTTTGGCATTAACGAGGTCGATAACAAGGTGCGCGCTAAAAGCATGATGTTATGGGGCATCGACGATCATAAAGTTAGCTTCACACTCGGCGATGAGTTCGTCATTGTCTACCCTTCGCATCTCAGCTGCCATGCTGGCAACATTGCGACGGCTTTTGATGCACCAAGATCGGAGGTTGACGGCAGTGCCTGTCGGAAGGGATGTTTTGTAACGAAGATCGCATCGGCCGGTGACCGCGCGTTGTCCTTGTAAATAGAGCCAATTAGCCATCACATCATCGAGGGCGCTGAAGATAATGCCGCCATGCGTAATGCCCTGATAGCCGCAGTGATGAGCCTCCGGTGTGAACGAAGACACGCAGTGTTCTCCCTCGAGCACAAAGGTCAGCTTCAATCCGATGGGATTGTCGGGGCCACACACAAAACATTGATTAGCGTCGTCTCTTAAGTCAGTCATGGGCCTCACATCGTTTTACGAATTAAGATTGAGCGGATGCGCGATCGCGTTTGCATTGCCAGCCAGAGAAAGATCAGTAGAACTGACCTTTCGGCGTGTCGTCATTTTCGGGTGCTGAACGGGCTGACTTGAGCTCTTGACGTGCAAGTCGGGTCATAAACGCGCTGTCTTGCCCTAAGGTGACCATTTGAAAGCCTTGCTGAAGATAACGCTGGGTGAAGGCTAAAGAGCCGGTGTGAATGCCCGCTGCGACCTTGTGATGCTGACACCGTTCTAGGATGTGGTTCACTGTTTCAACATGAAGCGGATGGTCGTTGTCCCCGGTTGGGGATAATCCCAACGCATACGCAAGATCGGCCGGCCCAATATAGGCTGCGTTGACACCTGGCGTGCTCAAGATGTCATCTAAGTGATCGAGCGCCTCCCGCGTTTCAATCATGACGATACACGCCAACTCGGAATTGGCTTCTTCGACATACCCTTTGCCTGCATACATCATGGCGCGCGTGGGCCCGAAGGAACGAAGACCATCGGGTGGATAGCGGCACGCGGATACCGCGCGTTCAGCTTCCTCTCGATTGTTTACCATCGGGACAATCACGCCATAGGCTCCAGCGTCGAGAACCCGCATGATTTCGTAGGGCTCGTTCCATGGCACTCGCACGAAGGGAATGGTTTGGGTGGTGGAAATAGCCGGAAGCATATGGGTGACGGCTTTGAAGTCGATCATGCCATGCTGCATATCGAGACATAGCCAATCAAAGCCCACGTGAGCCATTTGCTCTGCAGTCATCGCTGAGTCAATGGATAACCAGCCGCCCACCGTCTGCTGGCCTTGACGCCAAGCAGTCATTACCTTGTTTTCGCGCATGCTTTGATCCTCGCTTCGAACCACGAAGGCTAGAGATGAGGGGTTAAAGCGTCAAGCCGCCTTGAATCGCTGTTTCGGTTTTCCTCAACAGTTCAGTGACCTCGCCATCGCCCATATCCTGCGTCTCAATGGCGGGATGTATCTTGAGTAGAACTGAACCTGGGCGCCAGCGAACCGTGCCCGTTGGCAATAGCGCGCCCGTACCGCTGATGCTCATGGGCAGAACTGGGAGTTTGAGATCGATTGCAAGCCTGAATGCGCCCCGCTTGAAGGGAAGCAATTGACCCTCATGATGGCCTCGAGTGCCTTCAGGAAAGAACATGACGCACATCCCGCTATTTAGACGATGAGCGACAGACTGAATACTGGCAACCGCAGCTTGCGAATTGGATCGATCGACGACGATGTGGCCCATGGCCCTGCAGGCGGCACCGATGACGGGCACGCGCATCAATTCTTTTTTCAGTACCCATTTGAATTCCAAGGGTAGGAATCCATAGATTAAAAGAATATCGACTTGGCTCAGGTGATTAGCAGTGAGCACGTACGACTGGCCATCCTTGAGATGCTCGGTGCCCTCGATGTGCACCTGCATGCCCAGGGTTATGGCATTAAAGCGTGCCCAGAAGACAGCCAAAGTTCTTGAGCACCAGTCGCCCATCCCAAGAAAGGATAAGAGGACGATGGGCAGTCCGAGGACGAGCGTGCTCAATCCAAGGCAGGGTACTGCGATGATCCATAGGTAAAGCCAACGAAGGAACGCGATCATGAGGCTCTGCTGCTGTGGGTTGACGAAAACGGCACCTGATTGCGCCGCAGCTGTTGCGCAGAGGATGCGCTCAACTGGTTGGCGAGTATACCAAGTCAGCGTCCTGGCCCTCAAAGAAAGTGGTGATTCAGCTAAATCGATTGGCGCGACGAGCGCAATTTCAATTCTTGCTTGTCGACTGATTAATTCGTAATCTCTAAAATGTAAGAAATTACGTAAATAAATACTTATAAGTGGAAAAGCCGCGCTTATGTGGGTCAGAAGGGCGCGGATTGCCTGACGAGTGGGTTGTCTTGAGTGGTCTATTTAGGCAGCTGCGAGCGGAGTAAGTGCTCTTCGCGAATACCTAGACTAAGAGAGGAGCTTGTGAAAACCGGTCTAAAGGGATCAAGTCTTCGAATCGCAGATCGATTGCATGGAATTCTCACTATCCCGCATTCACTGCATGTGCGAAGGAAGACAGGCGATGCGTAAGCGTGATTCGGCTGCGAAGCGATGAGCGCCCAGGATGTGGGCAAAGTATCACCCATTGAGGCTCGCGATCGGCTACGGCTTTTAATTGAGTGCTTGCAAACGTTCGAGTCAGGGCTCACGGATTCTGGAGTTGCCCCGAAGGTCAAGGCCACGCTTAAGCAATCAGTTGCGCTTACGCTAGCCGATCATGGCCCCATGACGGTGACTGACCTCGCGACGCTTTTGCAGGTGGCGCATCCTGGTGTCGTCCAAGTTGCTCGCCAGCTCCAGCGCGAGGGGTACCTAATGGCCGCGAAGGATCGATCCGATCGCAGGCGAAGAGTGCTCGCGTTGACGGGAGAAGGTCAGCATGTCTTTGGCGTAGCTATCGCCCAGCGCGACTTGCTGCTCAGTGAACCCACTGTCCTTGCAGCGCTGAACGCAGCGTTCCAAGCGCTCGGCGCGTTGCCCTTAGTGAATCGCACCACTGTGATTCGAGATCTTTTTGCAAACAATACAGCGATCGAGCTCAAGCCAGCGATAGATATCGGTCAGGAGAAAATCCGTAGATTTATTCATGATGAACTGGGGCTCGAGGCTATGGACTCGCGGTTGCTAGCGCCGCTGGGCACGGTGACGGAACAAAAGGTGGTGTTTGGCGCGGGTGCTTTTCTGACAGGCAGAAGGCAAATGATAGGGTTGATTCTTGCGAGGTCCGATGGTCATCAGATCGAGTTGACCGATCTGTTGGTGCACCGTCAGTTGAGAGCTCTGGGCGTGGGTCAATTATTGTTGTCCTGGTTGAGTCAAGCCTCTCGTGAGGCGGGCTACGCGATGCTCAGAATCAATGCGAGGCGCGTGCCAAGGCTTGCCCTTTCATTTTTGCAAAAGCGCGGCTTCGCTGTCTCGACAGCCCAAGGCAGATCGAACGGAAAAGATAGAGAAAACGGAGAAGACAGGCCGCATGGGGAGGGCGAGACGGAGTCGCTGACCCGCTTTTTAATCTGATCGGTCTGCCCCATCGACCCTTGATCACAAAGTGCTAGACTCGGTGCGCCGGTCCATCGCGTCTATCCTCTCCCGTTTCGCGTGACTGGGACGAATAAAAATGCAATCAAACATTGGAGGCAGCGCGTCATGGAAAAGACCATTTTTCAAAGGATAATTGATGGAGAGTTGCCCTCCGAGAAACTCTATGAAGATGATCAGTGCATTGCCATTCGAGATATCCAGCCTCAGGCGCCAACTCACGTCCTCATTATCCCAAGAGAGCCCATTCCAAGGCTCGTAGACGCAGATCCAAGTCACCAAGCATTGCTGGGTCATCTTCTATTGGTGGCTGGCCGTGTTTCGGAGACTTTAGGGTGTGCAGAAGCGTTCCGTTTGGTGATCAACAACGGGGCTGAAGCGGGGCAGACGGTCTTTCATTTGCACCTCCATATCCTGGCGGGGAAGCGCTTTGCAGAGGGTGGGCTTGGCCAGGCCTTCTCCTAGTCTTTTTGGTTGTAACTGAGGTTTTGGTCGCAGTTCGTCAGGCGGACTCTCAGAGCAACCCCCAATTAGGGTGGACTCAAGCTAATGAGTGAGCCTTCACTAACCCGGCGACGTTCAGCTTATATGAGGTTAACCTCGCCAGTGGCCAGGTCATACTCCGCACCAAGAATCATCAGGGATTGGGCTTCTAGTCGCGTTTCAAGCAGTCTGGAGCCATGCCTGAGTTGGTTGACCGAAGCCCGAACGTTCGCTCGCATGCAACGGTGAACCAGTTCGTCCTTGTCTAAGTGTTCGGCGCCTTCCATAAGGTCTTGAATGCTGGGTGCGATCCGGTCGACGATGGCACCCAAGTGTCCTGTAGGGTCTAGCTCCGTTGATTTTATTTGAGCCATGGTGGCGTCAATCGCCCCGCAGTTTGAGTGCCCCAATACCAAAACAAGAGGCACATTAAATTGCTCCACCGCGAATTCGACACTGCCCACCTGAGACGGTGCCACGATATTTCCAGCGACCCGGATGACGAACAAATCGCCTGGTCCCTGATCAAAAATCATCTCCACGGGCACTCGAGAATCAGAGCAACCGAGGATAACGGCCTTGGGATTTTGGGGTCTACTGTGCGCCTCATGCCAAGGCTGGGGTGTGGTGTGACCCGATCGAAACCTTTCATTTCCTTCGATCAGGCGCTCGAGGGTGGCACGGGCTGCAGACTCTGACATGAAAAGCGATTCCAGGCGTGATATCGGCGGGGTGTCTTGACCCCGTTTGGTAATGGTCATGCTATCCGCTAGCAGGAAAGAGGTAAATAAAGGTGTTGCGTTTGAGTATCCCCCAACCAATAGGTCTTGATTTGGTTAGGCAACGTTAATGGAGGCTTGTAAGGCCTCACGGACGCTGATGAGGTGATGCGCGCATGACTAATCTCGAAAACCTTAACGACGCCCGATGAGGGATAACTTCAGATAAAGAACCTCTGCGTCTCGAGTATCCTGACCCTCGAAAACCGACCATCCGGCGCTAAAAATTGGCTTGTATGGTTCAAGCCATCAATAAAAGACAGGGACGATGGCGTACACGCAGGGTGGAGGATCCTCCAAGGCGTTCAAGCTTCAGAGGCCCTGATTAGGGAGATGTGAATATTAGGCAGATGTGAACAGTAGGCAGATGTGAAAAGTGGGCAGATGCAAATAGTAGGCAGGCGTGAATGTTCACAAGTCATCAATGCTCAAAAGGCTCAGGTATGATGGCAAACTGCTTATAGAGAAGGACTGAGGTGGCGGTGAAGCCGCCGAGCGCGCTGAGTTTTGAAAACGTTTGATTACATTGTGGTTGGCGGAGGCTCCGCTGGGTGCGTCATGACTGCTCGGCTGGCCGAGATTGGCGAAGTCTTGCTGCTCGAGTCCGGGCCAAAGAACCATGGTTGGGATTTTCGGATCCATATGCCAGCGGCCTTGTCAGAGGTGTTGACCACCACCACCTACAATTATGGCTTTTACACTGAACCAGAGTCGCACCTGAATCAGCGCCGACTATATTGTCCTCGTGGGCGAGTCCTTGGTGGCTCATCATCGATCAATGGAATGATTTTCGTTCGAGGTCACGCCGAGGATTTTAATCGGTGGGAATCGCGCTACGGATGCAACGGTTGGGGATATCGCGATGTGCTGCCATTTTTCAAGCGTAGTGAGGATCGTTCTGGAGGTGATCCACGCTATCGGGGCAGCGGTGGACCGCTGCGTGTGCAGTCTTCTGATATTTCTGGTGAATTAAATCAAGCTTGGCTCGCCGCAGGTGAAAGCCTGGGGTACATGAAGACTACAGACTTCAATGGTGCTTCGCAGGAGGGCTTTGGACCGTTCGATGCCAGTATTTGGAGCGGTCGTCGTCAGAGTGCGGCAGTGGCTTATCTGGGCACTCAATCGCCGGCCAATGTAACCATTAAGACCGGGATCACGGTAAAAGACCTGATCTTTGAGGGTGACCGATGCACCGGCGTTCGTTGGCAAGAGGGCAGGCGTGGGCGGCCGCAAATAGCTTCGGCGCGGCGTGAGACCATTGTTTGCTCGGGTGCCATCGGCTCGCCACAGCTGCTTTTGCGCTCGGGTATTGGTCCAGAAGCCGAGCTCAAGCGCCTCGGCGTGCCGATCGTTCAGGTCAACGACCACGTGGGCGAGCACCTTCAAGATCATTTAGAAATCTACGTGCAGGCGGGTATTGAGAAGCCCTTATCGATCTATCCTGCAACTCGGGGAATTGGCAAGATCATGGCCGGAATCAACTGGTATTTGCGAAAGAAGGGAGTCGGTGCGACCAACCACTTCCATTCAGGCGCGTTTTTGAGAAGCGGTTTTGATGAAGGTTACCCAGATCTGCAATTCCACTTTCTGCCAATCGCAATGAATTACGATGGCAGCGAGCAAGTAAATCACCATGGGATGCAAGCGCATGTGGGTCCCATGAAGCCAACCAGCAGGGGGCGGGTTCGTTTGCTATCCACGGATCCTTTCGCCGATCCCAGTATTCAATTCAACTATCTCAGCACTGAGCAGGATTGGGCGGTGATGCGAGCGGGTTTGAATTTGGCAGAAACGATTCTTGAACAGGCGCCCTTTAAGCAACTGGGTGCATGGCTATTGCAAAAGCACCAAAGCGATGAAGCTCGAGATCAATGGGTCAGAGAGCGATCAGAGAGTGCTTACCATCCCTGCGGCACCTGCAGAATGGGGGCGCCCGATGAAGCTGTCGTGGGACTGTCGGGCGAAGTGCACGGGTTGAGAGCTTTGCGGGTCGTGGATGCCTCGATCATGCCGGAAATTACCAACGGCAATTTGAATGCAGTGGTGATTATGATGGCGGAGAAAATAGCCGACGGGATGAAGCAGATTGCAGCGAGATCGTAGGTCTGATTGCGGTCCTTACCTGGGTTTGGAGTCCCAGCGCCAAACCGACTAAAATTGGCCGGCTCACGCGCGCCCGACACAGCGCGTTTCGAAATTCAGCCCTGAAGGTGCCGTAGTGACAAGCCGCTCGATCCCAGTCTTTGGCATGACCTGTGGGCGCTGCGAAGCCAAGGTTGCAAGCGCGATCGAAGCGCTGGGCAATGGCATCACAGCGAGGGCAGATCGTGAGTTCAATCGAGTGACCATCGCAGGGCCTGCTGACGAAGGGTTGATTAGAAAGACCATTCTTAGCCTTGGCTATCAACTTGAAGAGACGAACTCATCAAAACGTTCGTCAGACGCCCAAGGGTCAGCAGTGCATCTTGGCCCAACGCAAGACGGGGCTGAGGTCCTAGCATCCTCGGCAGCGGTGCTGCCATCGCTCGGTGAAGAGACGACTCAGCAGAGACGCACACAAGAAGTCTTCTTGGACATCGAGGGCATGTCGTGTGCCGCCTGTGTTGCCGCGGTCACTGCGGCTATCAACCGCGCCCCTGGCGTTGAGCACTGCGAGGTAAACTTTGCCGCGGAGAGCGCATGGGTCCTAGGCCGGATCGATGTGCAGGCCATCATTCATCAGGTTCAAGATGCGGGCTATGAGGCGATAGAGACGCCAGACGATGGGTCGTTGAAACGTGATCAGCAGCAGGCGCGATTTAAGGTGGCGCTTGCCCAAGCCAGTGTGGCGTTAGTGACGGCAACTGGGCTGATGATCAATATGTGGTTTGGTTGGTTTGCCCTTGGGGTAGATCTGAAGGTCGATCTCGGATTGAGTCTCATGACCTTGGTGATCATGCTCGCCAGTGGCCGCACCTTTTATCGAAAAGCCTGGGTATCGCTTCGGTATGGCAGGACCACCATGGACACCCTGGTGGCGATGAGCACCGCGACTGCATGGTTCTATTCCTCTTGGGCGCTCCTCAGTGACGCAGGCGACGCATCCAAGCAACTCTTTTTCGAGGCCGCGCTCTTTGTCATTGGGTTTGTTCGCTTGGGCAAAGCGCTTGAGATGCGGGCAAGAGCCAATGCGCTCTCCGGGCTCGATGAACTGATCAGACTTGCGCCGGCAGAGGTCACGCTACTGGATGCGTCTGGCAACAGTCGAACGGTTGCGCTCTCGGAGGTGACGGCTGGACAGACGGTGAGAGTTTTGCCCGGAGCCCGGATCCCGCTCGATGGGCGTGTGGTAAAGGGTGAAACCGAGGTTGATACGGCCCTGGTCACGGGCGAGTCGTTGCCCGTTCTCGTGAAAGCGGATGAGCCCGTGCAGGGTGGGTGTCTTAATCTTTCGCATCCGATTGATTTGTTGGTTACCCATTCAGCGAAAGAAGGGTCGCTCGCCCAAATGGTTCGTGCCTTGAAGCGGGCTCAAAACGCCAAACCTGCTGTGGCCGAACAGATCGACTTGATTACGCAGTACTTCGTTCCGACGATCGTGCTCATCAGTTTGCTCACAGCCTTCATGTGGTGGGCCGTTATAGGTGCCACACCTCACTTCGCTCTGAGCGCCGCGCTGTGCGTTTTGATCATTGCGTGTCCTTGTGGGCTAGGCCTTGCGGTCCCGATGAGCCTTGTCAATGCGATCGGAGTGGCTGCCAGCCGCGGACTCATACTTCGCAATGGAAACGCGCTTCTCACCTCAAGGCAACTCACGCATCTTCTGCTCGATAAAACGGGGACGCTCACAGAAGGTCGACTCTGGGTCTCGCGCGCGAACACCTCAGGTGACGTTGAACAAAGCAATGCCTTATTGGCGCTCGCGACGCACTCTGAACATCCGATCGCCAAGGCCGTGGTAGCTTATCTTCAGTCGAAGAATGCTGGAGAGACTGGCGCCGTGGGTGATTTCGTAAACGGGCTTGACGTTCGTGATGTGTTGAGCGCACCTGGTCGGGGCTTGACCGGAATCATCAACGACCAGCAGGTCGCAATGGGAAGCCTTAGCTATCTGGGTGAACTGGGTTTTGATGTTGATTCGGGTGGCGCGATCGCCTCAACTGTCAATCACGCTGAAACCGCTACGCACGTCGGTCCGGTCACTTGGTGGGGCATTGCAGGACAAGTGGTGGGCTACTTTCAGTTAGGGGATCAAATCAGACTTGAGGCGCTTGGTGTTGTCCAACAACTAAAATCGGGTGGCGTTCAGCCGGTCATGCTGTCAGGAGACCGACCGGACGCCGTGGAGTATCTTGCGGATTGCTTAGATCAGATGCCCTGGCATGCTCAGCAATCACCCCAACAAAAACTTTCTATAGTTGAGGCGCTTAAAGCTCAGGGGTTTGTTGTGGGAATGGTCGGTGATGGGATGAACGATGGCCCAGCGCTTGCTGCTGCGCATGTCAGCTTTGCGATGAGTGAGGGCACTGTCCTCGCGTCAGAGCAGGCGGACGTCACCCTGGCCGCTGGGCTACAAGGCATTGTTGGCTTGGTTCGGCTCTCGAGCGCGGTCCACCGGAATATTCGGCAAAATCTTTTCTTTGCCTTTGCCTACAATCTCGCGTTGATCCCAATAGCCAGCGGCTTACTTTTCCCGTTGACCGGTTGGCTCCTCAGTCCGAGCTTTGCAGGGCTCGCCATGGCGTTATCCAGCGTCTCTGTGGTCCTTAATGCGGCGAGACTGAACCGTTCAGCGGTCACCGCGTAGGAAAGCAGGTTGAAGTGATGAAAGAGATCGCTATGGTTCCCCTCATTCGCGGGCTTGCTTTTGCTCTGATGACCAGCTTGGTCGCTTGCACCAGTACGTC
>CAYZUV010000033.1:0-16055 GCA_964481245.1 uncultured Pseudomonadales bacterium | reverse complement strand
TGGTTGACTACAATGTCAACATTCGCGTGCTTAATGACCATTCGGGCGTTGATCTTAACAACGTGAAGATGTCCGTTAATCCGTTTGATGAAATTGCAATCGAAGAAGCGGTGCGACTCAAGGAAGCAGGCAAAGCCGAGGAAGTTGTGGTGGTGTCTGTGGGTGCGTCGAACTGCCAAGAACAAATTCGAACCGCGCTGGCACTTGGGGCAGATCGAGGCATTTTGGTCGAAACTGATGTCGATGTTCAGCCGTTGGCGATTGCAAAAGTGCTGAAGGCCGTCATCGATCAGGAACAACCCCAATTGATCATTACGGGAAAGCAGGCCATTGATGGCGACAATTCGCAGACAGGGCAAATGCTCGCTGCGCTCTGCGGTTACGCACAAGCGACGTTCGCGTCAGAAGTGGACTTGGGCGACGGCGTCGCGACGGTTACGCGTGAGATTGATGGAGGTCTCGAGACGATCTCAGTGAAATTACCCGCAATTATCACCACGGACCTGCGTTTAAACGAGCCACGCTATGCGTCTTTGCCCAACATTATGAAGGCAAAGAAGAAGCCGATTGATGTCACCACGCCCGATGCGCTTGGCGTGAATGTGACACCCACGGTAACCACTCTCAAGGTTGAGCCACCTGCAGCGCGAGCGGCGGGTATTAAAGTGGAATCAGTGGAACAACTGGTCGATAAATTGAAAAACGAAGCAAAGGTGATCTCATGAGTATCTTAGTTGTTGCCGAACACGACCAACAGCAGGTTAAAGTTCCGACGCGTGTTGCAGTTGCCGCGGCACAAGCTATTGGCGGAGATATTAACCTCCTGGTGGCTGGCGAGGGTTGTCAAGCGGCAGCTGAGGCTGGTGCCCAGATTCCAGGCGTGAGCAAGGTGCTGATCGCCGATGCAGCGCAGTATGGTCATGCGCTAGCAGAGGAAATGGCTGCACTGGTGGTCTCCGTCGCGAGCGGTTACACCCACATCATCGCGGCCACCACAACGTCAAGCAAGAATTACATGCCTCGCGTGGCTGCAATGCTTGATGTGGCTCAAATCTCAGACATCATTTCGGTTCAGAGCGCTGATACCTTTCAGAGACCGATTTACGCGGGGAATGCGATTGCAACGGTGCAAAGTGCGGACGCAGTCAAGGTCTTGACCGTTCGTGGTACGGCTTTTGATCCGGTTGCTGCAGAGGGTGGTAGCGCTGCGATTGAGGCTGTCGGCGCGGCCGACTCCGTGAATCTCTCGGAATGGCTGAGAGAGGACGTTGTCGAACTCGAGCGTCCTGAGCTGACCGCAGCCAGTATCATTATTTCTGGTGGTCGCGGGATGCAAAATGGCGACAACTTTAAATTGCTCGAGTCCGTTGCAGATAAGTTAGGCGCTGCAATAGGCGCATCGCGCGCGGCAGTTGATGCCGGCTTTGTGCCCAACGATATGCAAGTGGGCCAGACTGGAAAGATCGTTGCACCAGATCTGTATATTGCCGTGGGTATCAGCGGGGCCATTCAGCACTTGGCTGGGATGAAGGACAGCAAGGTGATCGTCGCGATCAACAAGGATGAGGATGCGCCGATTTTTCAGGTGGCGGACTATGGCTTGGTTGCAGACCTCTTCAAAGCGGTTCCCGAGTTTGACGCCATGCTGTGAAGCATTGATGCGACTCATGGTAAGAGAAAGCCCGGCCCTGCCGGGTTTTTTTTGCCTGTATTAGGGGGTGGGTGCCCGATGTTTCACCTTCAATGACAGCAGCCAGCGGGCGTTTGATGAGAGAGTGTTCGCACCTATGCTCAAAATGCGCGTCGTTTGATCGCATCGCGACCTCGACGACGACAACGCCGAGTTGCACATGCGGAGCGCTTAGGGCATGAGCGCGCGATATGGCCCGATATTGATTACCTCGGTGGCTGGGCGGCCTGGTTAAGATTTGAGATGATGGACAGTCTCAGAGCCGAAGACCTTCGGCAATCGCAAGGAGAAATTGCGTGACCACGATTGACATCCATACGCATGCCTACACACCAAAGTGGCTTGATATTTTAAGGGCGCGAGGCGGCGAGTATGGTCTTAAGGTTCGCCCCGATGGGTTTGAAGAGATATTCAAAGGGGATACGCCGGTTGCGTTCCCGCAGCCAGGACATTTTGATTACGATTTGCGCATTCAGCAAATGAATGCCACCGGTATCGATCTTTCGGTGGTGTCGCTCACGTGCCCGAATGTATTTTGGGGTGATTCAGCGACAAGTCTTGAGGCGGCCATTGAATCGAACAACGCGATGGCGGACGCACAAAGCATCTATCCGGATCGTATTCGCTGGTTTACCTCGATTCCATGGCAGCACCCTGAGCTTGCGGTCCAGGAACTGAGCCGCAGCTGTGACGCCGGAGCGGTGGGCGTTATGGTGCTCGCGAATGTGGCAGGGGAAAGCCTCACTAGCGAGAAGTTTGCACCCATTTGGAGCGAGATCGATCGTCGAGCTCTGCCTGTATTGCTTCATCCCACGGATCCGCCTGGCGCGCGAGTGATGGATATGGATGAATTTGACATGAGTTGGTCTGTTGGCTTCATGTTCGATACGACACTCGCGGTCGTCCGAATGATGTTCAATGGGTTTTTTGACCAGTATCCAAGCCTTAAGCTCATTGCTTCTCATGGAGGCGCCGCGCTGCCTTATTTGGTGGGTCGTTTTGAAAAAGGCGATGAAGTTGAATTGCCGATTCGGCGAAAAATGCAACAAAAGCCAACGGACTACCTCCGTCATATCTACTATGACTGTATTACCTATGATCCCCGGGCATTGGATTACCTCATACAGATTGTAGGAAGCGAGCGAGTGATGTTCGGAACAGACTGGCCGCATCAAGTGTTTGACACTCAAGGTGCGTTGGCCAACACCGCGCGCTTACCGGAAGATCGAAAAGTGGCCATCCGGGCAACCAACGCCCAGCGAATCTTCAATTTCTAAGGGTGAGCGCTACAACAGGAACGAGAGATCACCAATGAACCCACCTTCCACGCTATTCGCATCACGCTGGGGTTTCATTCTTGCCGCGATGGGCAGTGCCGTCGGCTTAGGTAATATTTGGCGCTTTACCTTTATGGCTGGCGAGAATGGTGGTGGTGTCTTCATTTTCTTCTACTTTGTCTTCATTCTTGCGTTTGGCATTCCATGCCTCATCGCAATGATCACCATCGGCCGTCGTGGACGAAAATCTCCCCCGGGCAGTACGAAGGCGCTGGCATTAGCCGAGGGGCGATCCAGTGCCTGGCAAGGGTTGGGTTGGCTCGCCATTACCATCGCGTTCTTGGCACTCACATTCTTCAGCGTGGTGGCTGGGTGGGTCTTGGCTTACATTCCTAAGTCGCTCTTAGGTCATTTCGATCAGATCAACCCGGTGAGCTCGATTGCGCTCTTCGGAGCGGTCAAAGCCGATGTGTGGGGGATGATATTTTGGCACGCCGTGTTCATGATGATGACGATGGTCGTTGTGGGTCGCGGTGTTCAACAGGGTGTTGAACGAGCGGTCAGCTGGCTCATACCTGGCCTGTTCGGGATTCTGCTTTTGTTGGTGGTCTACAGTGCTGTAACTGGCGCGTTCACCCAAGCATTGACGTTTTTGTTTGCACCCGATTTCACAAAAGTCAGCGAAAGCGTGGTTTTACTTGCCTTGGGTCAAGCCTTTTTTTCGTTGAGCGTTGGCGGTGGGGGCATTCTCGCCTATGGCGCCTATCTCCAGAGAGAGGCATCGATTCCGAAATCGGCTTTCGCCATAGCGGCGGCTAATGTTTCGGTTGATTTGCTCGCAGGCCTTGCGATTTTTCCCATTGTGTTTGCGTTTGGATTGGCGCCAGGTGCGGGTCCAGGGCTGCTTTTTGAGACGTTGCCCGTCGCCTTCGGCCAGATGCCGGGTGGGCGATTCGTTGGCACACTATTCCTTCTCTTGGTTCTGTTTGCTGCGCTGACCACTTCGATTTCAATGCTCGAGTCTGTGGTCGCCCGTTTGATTGAATTTAATCTCTGGTCCCGGTCGAAGATGACGCTTCTTGCCGGGGGACTCGTCTGGGTCCTGGGACTGGGATCGGTGTTTTCTCACAACATTTGGTCAGATTTTACGCCGCTCGGATTTATCCCGCTGTTGGAGGGCGCCACGATTTTCAGAATTGTCGACTTCTTTGTGGTGAATAATCTCATTCTCATTAGTGCATTTTTCTTGTGTATTTTCGTGGGTTGGGTCATGTCTGAGCACACGCTGAGAGATGAGCTGGATATCAAGTCCGAAGCTTGGTTTTCGGTTTGGCGTTTCGTCATGCGTTATGTGGCCCCGATCGCTATCGCGGTCATCAGTATTGCGAGTGCCATTGATCAGGCTAATTGATCGGCAGTGGGCGCGATGCCCAGAGGCCCCGAGACGCGCGGTTTCGTGACGGGTCCGGTTCATTTAGCCCGCGATCGCTACCCCATCGGAACAAAGAGCGGACGGATGAGCCTACAGGTGAGTAAGAGATCCGTTCAGCGGCAAGGCAAGCTAGGTGCCGATTTCAAGCGCTCGCGCATTGCGAGCCAGCTGAGGGTACGAGTGGCCGATGTTAAGTAGAAGTGACTCTAGAGAAAAGCGCCGCGACACAGTGCCTGATTCATTAGGCCAAAGCGGGCAAGGACGACCGAGAGCTCGGAAGACACGCGAGGACAGAGAACCACGCTTCCAAAAAGAGGTGCCGTCTCGATCAAGCACATAAGTCAACTTGGTTTCTCATCAAGCTTGATGAATGTTGCAAATCGTAGCTTGAGTTACTGAGCGACCAAGGCTGTGGCGCTAGTGAGGCATCGCATCGAGTCTTAAAATCGGCGCGCGGTGTACCAGTTGACGGGTCGGCTAGACGCATCGATCTGGTCAACAACGTCGAGGATCAAAGCGAAGAGCGCCATTCGAATGACAACGCCGTTATCAGTTTGTCTGAAGATTGCCAGATTCGGATTGTCGTTGAGATCGTTGTCGAGCTCGTTAGCTTCTGCTCGTGAATCCCGTGGAAGCGGGTGCATAATCACTGTGTTGGGTTGGCAAAACTCGGTGTAAACCGCTTGGTTCATCCGAAAGAGTCCCTTATAGCGGAGCGCTTCCTCAGGAGAATCAAAGCGTTCTTCCTGCGTCCGTGTGACGTAGACAATGTCTGCTTTGCTGATCCCCTCCTGGAGGTTGGACGTTTGTATCACCTCGTGCCCGGCAGCTTGAATAGACTCAACGTAGCTCATAGGAAGCGCGAGTGCCTCAGGTGAAATGAGACGAAATTTGATCGAAGTGTAAAGAGAGAGCAGCTTGCATAGCGAGTGCACCGCACGGCCAAAGCGAAGATCGCCGACGAGAGCAATGGTCATTTGGTCGATCTGTTTACCATTGTGCTTCAGTTCTCGATCGATGGTGTAAAGGTCGAGCAATGCTTGGCTTGGATGCTCATTGGCGCCATCACCACCATTGATGACGGGTACTCTGGATGCAGCGGCGAATTCGGCAACCGACCCCATCATTTCGTGGCGCATGACAATGGCATCGCTGTAGCCACTCAATACTCTGGCGGTGTCATAAAACGACTCACCCTTGGCAAGCGCAGAGGCTTTAATTCCCGTGGTTTCTCTAACTTCACCCCCAAGGAGGTTCCAAGCGCAACCAAAACTCACCCGTGTGCGAGTGCTAGGTTCGAAAAACATATTACCTAGGATAGCGCCCTCGAGAACGCGGGTGACGCGTTCACGATTGGCATAGGGAATCATCGAATCCGCCACTTTGAAGACCCGTTGAATATCAGCTCGGTCAAATTGGTCGACACTGAGAATATGGTGGCCAACGAAATTCATGAAGGGTTCTCGCTAGTGGTGCATGTCGATGACGAATTGCCTGAACCAAGAATTGGCTTGGTCTTTATCTGTCGTTTCATGCCAGTAAAGGTGTGTTTCGATGTCTGGCGTTTCCAAAGGAAGCTCTAAGACGCGCACATTGCCGAGTGCCAGCAGAAAATTGGCGAAGCTCATAGGAACGGTCATGGCTAAGTTGCTATTGGCAATGATAATCGGTGTGGAGAGGTAGTGCTGCGTGCGAAGCACAATATTTCTTTTCAGGCCCAGCTTACCTAAACCCAGATCAACACTGCCTAGGCCGCCTCTTCGTGAAGAAATATGAATATGTTCGAGGTCAAGATATTCCTCAAGTGAAGGGGCTTCTGATTTTAATGGATGATCTGCTCGAATCACGCAGACCATCGGGCTTGTCCTCAAGGCGAGCTGTTTGATTTGCGGATCAGGCGCCAGTGGCACGTCAATGGCGATGTCCAGATTGCCGGACGCAAGCTCTATGGTAAGTTCCCTGCGACGCACTTGGTAGCATTCAATGGCTGCCTTTGGCGCTTGCTCATGCAACTTTTGAGTGAGGTGGGGAAGCCAGATGGCTTGACCGAGGTCGCCCATCGAAACACGGAACCTTTTCGTCGACTCCTCAGGGATAAAGTGCTCACTCTCTTGAATACTTGACCGCATGAGTTCGAGCGATTGGCGCACCGAGCCAATGATATTTTGGGCAACGGGGGTAGGGGTCATACCCTCTGATGTGCGAACAAACAGAGGGTCATCAAACAATGTGCGTAATCTTGACAGGGAATTGCTGACTGCTGGCTGCGTGATACCAATGATCTCTCCGGCACGGGTGAGATTACCTTCTGTGTAGATGGCATCGAGGACAACAAATAGATTCAAATCGACATCACTCAGTTTCATATCGAGACCACCTATTCATTGATAGAAGTGATCTTAAGAGGAAATCGTGAGTAATAGAAGGGTCGGGTTGGCGGCTTGCCTCAACCACGGAATGGGTTGGCTCTCAAGGGCAGCGAGTCGCTGGTCAGCCATTTCTCCTTTTACCCGCTGGAGTAATCGCGATCGGGGACTGTTAAACTCGCAGTGAGATAAAGCAAGAAATTAAGCAGCGTCTCGTGGTTCAGCGGAAGGTGTTTGCGCGCAGGACCCTTTGATTGACCCAAGAGTCCGAGGGTCTGATAAGCGCCTGCGTTATGATTAGAGGTGAGTCCAGGGCGACTAGAAAAATCGTGTTTTGATTCTGAAGAGGCTTCGACAAAAAGACGAGTAGGTATGAGTGAATTAGACATGAGCGAACCAATCCTGGAATCAGGCAGTGAATCGGATGAGCCGATCATTGCTCGCGCTGGGATGATTCCTTTCGGCTATGCCAAGCGGTTCGGGGTCATGCTAGAAGATCGCGGGGATGACCAACGACACTTGCTTTACCGCAAGCCACTGAATTGGAATGGTTTGGCGGAGGTGCAGAGAGTCATGGGTGCGCCAGCCACGATTGAGTCCCTTGATCAGCCGGATTATGAGCGAGCACTGTCGCGAATTTATGAGCAAGCCTCGGGTGAGTCGATGGCCTTTATTGAGGATCTCGAGGACGATCTTGACCTAGGATCGCTGATGGATGCGCTGCCGACTCAGAGTGATCTTCTCGATCAGGATGACGATGCACCGATTATTCGACTGATCAATAGTCTTTTGGCCGAGGCGGTGAAGGTAGGGGCCTCGGATATCCACGTTGAAACCTATGAGTCGCGATTGGTGGTTCGGTTTAGGGTCGACGGCGTGCTTCGGGAAATTGTTGCGCCACAAAGAGCTATCGCGCCGCTCTTGGTGTCCCGAATTAAAGTAATGGCTCGACTGGATATTGCAGAAAAACGATTACCTCAAGATGGCCGGATCTCCGTTCGCATCGGAGGGAAGGAAGTTGATGTGCGTGTTTCAACGATCCCTGCGAGTAATGGTGAGCGGGTGGTGATGCGCTTACTGGACAAGCAGGAGGGGCGCAAAGACTTGACCCACCTTGGAATGGCCCAAAGGGACTTGCAAGCCATGGAGACATTGCTGAAACGCCCGCATGGCATCATTTTGGTCACCGGCCCAACCGGGTCTGGTAAATCGACAACGTTATACGCGGGCCTTGATCAGCTCAATGATGCTTCACGAAATATTCTCACGGTTGAGGATCCCATCGAATACGATGTCGAGGGTATTGGCCAGACACAAGTCAATCTAAAAGCCGATATGACCTTTGCAAAAGGGCTCCGCGCGATTCTTAGACAAGACCCGGACGTGGTCATGGTGGGCGAGATTCGTGACTATGAAACAGCGGATATCGCTGTCCAGGCGAGCCTCACTGGACATTTGGTTCTTTCGACTCTGCATACCAACACTGCCATCGGAGCAATTACGCGACTGGCAAATATGGGCGTTCAGCCCTATCTTCTCTCTAACTCGTTGGCAGGCCTGGTCGCTCAGCGGTTGGTTCGGACCTTATGCCCGACGTGTCGTGAGGCACACGCGCCTGATGCTTATGAACGAGAATTTCTTCATATGGATGCCTCGGATGAGCGCCCTATTTATCGGGCCAAGGGTTGTCGATCGTGCGCCTTTGAGGGCTATCGAGGTCGGGTCGGGATCTATGAGGTTATTTTGGTGGATGAGCACCTAGGGGAGAAGATCCATAGCGGCGCGAGCGAAGTGGAAATGGAGCGCATCGCGAGAAGCGCTGCGCCCAGTATCCGCGCCGACGGGCGCAGAAAGGTGCTCGAAGGCGTGACCACGATGGATGAGATTCTTCGTGTGACGTTGTCCGACTGAGGATAGCCAATGCCGGCCTATGCCTATCAAGCATTCGACGCAGCGGGAAAAGCGCGCTCGGGTATTCTCGAGGGAGATTCGGCTCGTCAGGTTCGTCAGAGATTGCGGGACCAGGGGCTTGCGCCGACTAAGGTAGAACCCACCGCAGCTAAAGGTCGCAACGCTGGCTCAGGGCTCGGCTCGCTTTTTCAGCCTAGTCTTTCCGTCACGGAGCGCGCTTTGGTGACTCGCCAATTGGCGACCTTAATTGGTGCGGGGTTACCGGTTGAAGAAGCGCTCCTGGCAGTGTCGAAGCAAACGCCCTCCCAAGCGGCCGAGGGCATTCTAGCGACCGTCCGATCTAGAGTTATGGAAGGTTACTCCCTCGCGCGTTCGATGGAGGCCTACCCCAAGGCGTTTCCCGATCTGTATCGAGCAACAGTGGCGGCGGGGGAGTCCTCGGGGCACTTGGATGCCGTGCTCAATCAATTGGCCGATTTTAGCGAGTCTCAACACGAGTCAAGGACGCGAATTCAGCAGGCGATGGTTTATCCTTTGGTGCTTTTTGCCTTAACGGTGCTGATTCTGGCGGGTCTTTTGGGATACGTCGTCCCTGACATTGTGGAAGTGTTCGCCGATACAGGGCAGGCGCTACCTCAGCTCACCCTGATCGTGATCGGTGCAAGTGATTGGGTGGCACAGTATGGCGTGCTGTCTTTGATTGCGCTTGTTCTTCTCGGGTGGGCGGCTTCTAGGCTGCTTGCGAGGCCCAGCAATCGGATCACCTTCGATCGTTATCTCCTTCATGCACCGCTTGTTCGATCCATGAGTCGGGGTCGCAATACATCACAATTTGCGAGCACTCTGAGTATTCTGTCTGGCTCTGGTGTGCCGCTTGTCGATGCCATGCGGATCGCGTCAGCCGTGGTGTCGAACGTTTGGCTTCGGAAAAAGATCGAGGAGGCAACCACCAAAGTGAGTGAAGGCAGTAGCTTGCAAGCAGCGCTTTCTGTCAGTGGTTACTTCCCACCGATGATGCTTTATATGATTGGCAGCGGCGAGCAAAGTGGCGAGCTGGACGCCATGCTGTCCCGAGTTGCGAAGTATCTGGAGCAAGAGGTTGAAGCATTGCTTGCCACGATGTTGAGTCTTCTGGGTCCTTTGATGCTGATTGTCATGGGCGGTGCCGTCTTCACGATTGTCATGGCTATTTTGTTGCCGATCATTAATCTCAATCAGTTGGTAGGATGATGAGGCGCATCCAACATATCGAAAATCGGTATCGCAATTCAGAAGGTCGCCCAGCTGAAGCGCTGCTGGGAATGGGACTGATGGGCAGACACTCTGGTTTGGCCGATGACAAGCTAGACCTCGGGATAACCCAATGGATGCCCAAAGGTTCATCTTGCGGGTCGGGTGCATGATCTCAAACGGCGGTTAAGGCAAAATAGCGGCGAGGAATGGCTGGATTTGACACGTGCTCGCAATGAGGGAGGTGTTCCCCGCAGGGGCGGATCGAGGGTTCTGGCCAAGTCTCAATGGGTGGTTAAGACAAAATAGCGGCGAGGAATGGCTGGATTTGACACCTGCTCGCAATGAGTGAGGTGGTCCCCGCAGAGGCGGATCGAGGGTTCTGGCCAACGAAGAGAGCATCAACAAAAATCGGTTGGGTAACACAATGAGCGTAATCATGACGAGTAGTGGGTTGGAACGGGGTGACAAAAGATTGCGAGGGTCATCATCGCGGTGCAGTGCGTCGAGGGTGTTAGGCTTCACGCTCATTGAGATCATGGTGGTGGTTGTCATTCTGGGCGTGTTGGGCGCCTTAATCGTTCCCAACATTGTTGGAAGGCCGGATGAAGCGAGAGTGACCGCCGCGCGATCCGACTTACAACAGATTGGAAATGCCCTTGATCTGTACCGGATGGATAATGGGCATTATCCGAGTACTGATCAGGGGCTCGAGGCATTAGTAGACAAGCCGTCGGGCTATCCAGAGCCACGACGTTGGAACCCCGACGGTTACCTCAAACGCGTTCCGGAGGATCCCTGGGGTGAAATTTACCTCTATCTAAACGAAGGTCGTCAATACGATGTCTACTCGCTGGGCGCCGATCGAAAGGAAGGCGGTGAGGGCGTTGATGCAGATCTGAAACTCTCGGATATCTAGCGAGTGGGCCCTGACCGAGCGGTAGGCTTCACCCTGCTGGAGATTTTGGTCGTTTTATTCATCGTCTCAATTCTCTCAGGCCTTGTTGTTGTCAATCTGCCGAGCACAATAGGTCAAAGTGAAACCGAGGATGCAGTGCGCAGGCTGCATATCGTGATGAACCGGGCGCTTGCGAGTGCGGAACGAGACTCCGTTGAGCACGGGGTTTTGCTGGATCAGCGAGGCTATCAGATCCTCACCTTTGATCCTATTTTGCTTGATTGGCAGACCAGCTCCGTCCAAGAGCACGCCTACACAGAATTCCCAGCAACCTTTAAGCCTTTTTTGAGCCTAGAGGCGTCCGATGCCCCCACGCTTGGAGCTAATCAGTCATCGTCGGAGGAGGAAGACGAGGCGCAGCCCCAAATCCTTCTTCTCTCAAGTGGTGAAACGAGCATCTTTACGTTGATGTTTGATGATGCCAGCGGCGCGAGCTTCAAAATTTCTGGTTCAGGCTTTGGTGAGACCTCCTTCGATGTGGTCAAGACGCTTGATTAACAGAGCACGTTTGAAAGGGTTTACGCTGATCGAGGTGCTGATTGCCCTGGCTGTCTTCGCGGCTGTAGGGATCACGTTAGCCAAGAATTCTTCCACCGTCGTGCTGCAGACGAAAAGGATGCAAGATCGAGTGGTTGCGTTATCGGTGGCTAGCAATGTGGCCAACGAGTTTTTCATCCATACCGGTGACAAGTCGCCCTTCGAACGATCTAGCCGCAAAACTGAAGAGTTAAGGCAAGCGGATCGGGACTGGTTTGTCGAGACCTCATTGAGAAGCACGGCCGATGAAGATCTCAAAGAATTGGTGATCACGGTGAGTGCTTCGAATGAGCCCGATCTGGTTTTAGCCGAGCTCAAAAGTTTTGTAGGTCGGCATTAGCGATGAGGCGGCTCGGTTTTACGCTGCTTGAAGTCCTCATTGCAATGGCGATCTTTTCCATTGTTGGGCTCGCGTCGTTCCAATTACTGAAATCGGTGCGCGGAATTGATCGAGCGACAAATCAGCAAACCGCCGCCTATCGGGAGTTGGTGCGATCGCTTTCGATCATGGACAGAGATTTTATCCAATTGGTGTATCGGGAAATTCGCGACGAGCTTGGAGATCGTAGAGCGGCGGTCTCTGTCAACGAGGGTTACTACCCCATTGAGCTCACAAGGCAAGGCTGGAACAACCCCTTGCAGAGGCCGAGAAGCGAACTCCAGAGGGTGGGCTATCAGGTAGTTGAAGGTGAGCTCCAGCGACATCTTTGGTTTGTGCTTGATCGAGCAGAGGATACAGAACCCGTGGTGCAGTCTTTGATGAAGGGGATCCAAGGACTTTCCGTTTACCTGGTGATGGCCGATGGCGACCGTCAGGAGTCAATATCGGCAGACGACCTTGATGAATTGCCAGTCGCCATTGAGCTAACAATATCCACTGATATCTGGGGAGATGTTACGAGATTCTATGATCTTCCCGTGTTCGTCGCGGAAGTGGCCGGTGCTGTGATTGCCCCAGGGGACGAGGAGGATCAGCGTTCCGATGAAGGTGCTGAAAGACCCCAGACAGAGCCATCACCCGCCTCGCCACCACCCAGACCCTCTTCCGATTCAGGCGTTGACGCATGAAGTTGCATGCAACAAGACTCGCGGCTCGTCGTTCACAGGGCGTTGCGCTGATTATGGTTTTGCTTGTGGTTGCGCTGGCAGTTGCGCTGGCCACCTCGATTGCGCGGCGGCAGTCTGAGGCTATTCGATCGACCAGCGGGCATTTCAATCGTCAGCAGGCTTACTACTACGCCAGGGGTGGAGAAGAATGGGCTCGCCAACTACTGGTTCGTGATCACGAAGTTAGGCCTAACTGGGATGGTCCCACCGACGCTTGGATGTCGCCAGAACTGAACTACGAGATAGCGGATGGCTCTATCGTGTTGCTGATTGAAGACCAAGAACGATATCTCAATGTCAATCAGTGGACTGCAGGTCTGCAACTCACCGGCGCTGCCGACGCGAGTCTCTTTTCGGCCCAAATGGGATTAGATCCGCTTTGGTTGGATGAACTCGTCGATTTCACGGACTTGGATCAAGAACCGCAGCCGCTTGGGGCCGAAGATTATTTCTATCTGGGCCTTGAGCAGCCTTATCGAACCTCCGGTCAACGCTTGGTGCACCCATCTGAGCTTCGGCTACTTAAATCAATGACGCCCGAGGCCTATGCGCGATTAAAAACATCACTCGTCGCGTTACCCGCGGGCGCTTTGCCGATGAATGTCAACACAATGCCAGCGAACTCTATTCGCTTGCTGGCGCCTGAGCTCACGATGGAAGCTGCGGAATCGGTCGTGCTCACGCGATTTCAACAAGAGGGATTCGAAAGCGTCCAAGCCTTCTTGGCGTTGCCTGAATTCGCCGGGCTCGACATAGCGAAATTTCCGCTTAGTGTACAATCTTCGTTTTTTAAAGTGCGTATTCGCGTGGCGTTTCTCGATCAAGTGTTCTTTTTGTCTAGCCTCCTGTACCGGGAGCCCGCAACGGGGCAAGTGACCCTGTTGCACCGCGCATTAAATGAGCCCTTTGTGATGCCTGAAGTGCCCCCCGACGAGGACGATGTCTAGTATGAAGCAACCGCTTCTGATTCGCTGTCGAGCGTCGCAGTTAGAGTGGCTGGCCCACGACGGGGGAAGGCCGATACTGGAGGGCCGAGGGGACTGGCTAGCGCTCAAAGCGGCCCTCGCAGATTGGTCAGGTGAGCCTGCCGAACTCGAGGCGGCAGTCTTAATCGAAGGTCGTTCCACCTTGATGACTCAGATCACGGTGCCTTCCAAACCCACGCGACAAATTCTAGATGCCATCCCGTTCTTGGTTGAAGAACAGATCGCGGGCAATCTGGACGATTGTTTTATCTGTCTGGGTGCTCGTGATGGTGATCGGCTTGCAGTGGTCGTGGTTGATCGGCATGTCCTCGAGGAGATTCTTCTAGCCGCTGATGAAGTGGGTTTGGCGGTCAGTTTCCTTGGTGTTGACACGCAAGTGATGCAATGGAAAGGGGTAACACGATTGGTGCTCGAGCAAGACGTAGCGCACGTCATCCGTTCGAGCGGCGTCGGGTTGTCGCTTTCAAGCGAGCACGCGGAACAAGTGTTGAGCGATGAGTTATCGGAAGAAACAGAGATCATCGAGTGTCTGGATTTCTGTGAGACCGAGGGCATTCTGGCGAGATCCCTTGCCGCGAGTTCGATTGAGCTTAATCTGCAGTCAGCGCGAGAGGGAACGATCGAGCCCAGTTTGCTGAGGCACTGGTCGGTATCTGATCAAGACCATGCTGTGAATTTGAGGCAGGGCGAGTTTTCGTTCAAACCGAGAGGCGGCGCCTTGATGACCATGTTGCGACGCGTGGCTATGGTCGTGCTGTTGCTACTTGGCTCACAACTTCTGGTCAATGTTGCCCAGGCTGTTTACTTAGACTATCAGGCCCATCAACTGGAAGCGGAGGCGCAAGCCCTTTATTTGGCGGTTTTCCCTCAGGATAGAGCGCCGAGAGATATGGCACGGCGATGGCGCAGCAGGCTTGCTGGACCCGGCGACCTGAGCGGATCGGCTGCACTTGAACTCGTGGAGGAGCTCAGCGGGCGAGTGTCTCAAAGCGGTCTGACATTGCAAAACCTCAATTTTAACTTGGCGCGAGGCGATCTTTCACTTCAGCTCGTCGGGAGAACCAGCGACCAGATTATGCGCTTGAGCGAGGCGTTGGGTGCTGAGGGTTTGCAGGCGGATATTGGCACCATCAGCCAAGAGGAGGGGGAAGTGAGAGCCACCCTTCGATTGAGGGCGATTCAATAGATGAAATTGGATTCGATCAAAGCGCTCGTAAAAGCATGGTTCGATTCGCTTCAGAAATCTGAGCAGCGCGCCGTGCTGTTGTTGGGCACGTTTCTTATGATGGTTGTGGGCTATCTTGCGGTCTGGGTGCCTGCCGCTGATTGGCAAAAGGAGGCAGCGCAAGGTCGCCAGCGTCATCTCGAAACACTGACCATGATGAAGGAAACCGAAGGGCAGGCAAGGCGATCAGCCAAAGGCGCGGTGCTTGAAATGGGTGGATCGCTGCTATCGGTGGTGTCGACCGCTGCCCAAGAGCAAGGTTTGAGTCCAAATCGATTGCAACCAGAGGGTGAGGGCACGGTTAGCCTTTGGTTCGATGAGGTAGCCTTTGCTGAGGTGATGCGGCTACTCGAGAAGACCGCTCAGATCCCTGGATTGCAAATTCAGCAGCTGGTGGTCGACCGAAGTGATAAGCCAGGTACGGTGCGTGCGAGAGTCGTGATCAGTCGGAGTTAACGTTCCGTCGCCAGTCGATCAAACAGATGGCGAAACCACGCGGCAGCGGCTAAGCCAGCAATCAGGTTGGCAAGCGCAATCGCCCAGAAGATACCGAGGAAACCGAACATCTCGCTGGCAATGATTGCTAAGGGTAGATAGATCGCGATCAACCTTGCGATAGAGAGAACTAACGCGGGAGTGGGTCGTCTGATCGCATTGAAGCCGTGATTCGCGACCGTCAGGATGCCCATGAACCCAATGGACAACGGCACGATGTGCAGATATTGCTCGGATACACTGGCAGCCTGTGCGTCGCTTGTGATGAGCCCCACGAAATAGGCGGCGCCAAACCACATAAGCGTTGCAGCGCTAACGCCCCATGCAATACACGCGAGGTAACAAGTCCTAATGGCGAGTCTGGCTCGATCAAAGAGGCCGGCCCCCCAGTTCTGCCCAACCACTGGAATGATGCTGGTGGATATACCAATAGCAACCATCCCAACAACAGACTCGATTCTTCCCGCCACGCCAAACCCTGCGATCACTTCGGTGCCGAAGCTCGCAAGTAGATAGGTGCTGATTGCGAGCGAAACCGGTTGTAAAAGATTGGTTGCAGCTGCGGGCAAGCCCACATGCATGATTTGGCGTGTGCTGTCGAGCAGTTGATGAAGTGAAGTAGGAACCAACTGGGCTTTGATGAAATACCAGTAAGCGGCCAATAAGAGTTGGGCGCTGGATCCGCAAACGAAAGACCAGGCCGCACCATCAAGGCCAAGTGCAGGAACGGGTCCGAGGCCAAAAATGAGAATCGGCCCAAGCGTCACTTGGATTAGAGGTGCAATCGTCATGATGTAACCGGGGTAAGACGCGTCCCCATAAGAACGGATAATGCCGTTAG
>CAYZUV010000032.1:0-16199 GCA_964481245.1 uncultured Pseudomonadales bacterium | reverse complement strand
GAACTGAAATCGTGGAGTCTCAGGAAGATCTCACGATGGAGGACTTGATTACCCCGCAAGATTTGGTTGTGACGCTCAGCCGAGGCGGTTACGCCAAGACCCAGCCGCTGTCAGATTACCAAGCGCAGCGTCGGGGGGGGCGAGGGCGTTCAGCCAGTGCGGTCAAAGATGAAGATTTTATCGAGCGACTGATGGTGGCTAACACGCATGACACCATTTTGTGTTTTTCGAACTTTGGTAAGGTCTACTGGTTACGAACCTTTCAGATCCCGATTGCCTCTCGTGCTGCTCGAGGGCGTCCGATTGTGAATATCCTGCCGTTGGGAGAGGATGAACGGATCACGGCCATGCTGCCTGTTCATGCATATTCTGAAAATGCGTTCGTTTTCATGGCCACCTCCAACGGAACGGTCAAGAAAACCCCGCTGCTTGATTTTTCTCGGCCACGAAGCAGCGGGCTGATCGCGATTGAGCTCGAAGACGGCAACACGCTCGTTGGTGCTGCGGTGACCGATGGTGAATCCGAGGTTATGTTGTTTCAATCGGGGGGGCGCGCCATTCGATTTAAGGAACGAGACGTTCGAGCCATGGGTCGAACGGCCCGAGGCGTGCGAGGGATTAAGCTCCCCGCTGGAACCTCAGTCATCTCGCTTATTATCGCCGACCCGAACGGGGTGATTCTTCTCGCGAGTCAAAATGGGTATGGGAAGCTGACTGAGATTAGCGAGTTCTCCACGATCGGCCGAGGCGGTCAAGGCGTCATTGCGATTAAGGTGTCAGACAGAAATGGCGCCTTGGTTGGTGCCGAGCAAGTCACTGCCGCAGACGAAGTGCTGTTGATTAGCGATCAGGGCACCATGGTGCGAACGCGTGTTCAGGAAGTGTCGCTTCAAGGCAGAAATACCCAGGGCGTGCGACTCATCAATGTAGGCGCAGACGAACATCTGGTAGGGATGGCGCGCATTGAAGATCCCGTAGACCCGGCGGGTGAGGCTGCAGCCGACCATGAAGCGGCGTCTGCAGCAGGATTAGAAGCGTCGTCAGATGGTTTGGATGATGAGGGCGAAGCAGGTACTGAGACGACCTAGTATGAGTGACGATCTCGATACCCTACGCCAAGCCATCGATGCGTTGGATGAGGCCCTTCTGAAACAGCTCAATGAGCGGGCAAAGCTTGCCCAGCAAGTCGCCGAGGCCAAGCAAAGAAGCCAATCAAACTCGGATGAGCCGCTGGCTTTTTATCGGCCTGAGCGTGAGGCGCAGGTCTTGCGTCGGATCGCGCATCTCAACGAAGGCCCGATTCCAGACGAGAAAGTGATGTATCTATTTAGGCAGGTCATGTCTGCCTGCTTGTCACTTGAGCAACCTTTGAAAGTGGGTTACCTCGGTCCAGAGGGCACCTTCACGCATCAGGCGGCGATCAAGCATTTCGGTTATGCCGCAGTCGGTATGCCGCTCGTGACGGTGGATGAAATTTTTCGCGAAGTGGCCGCTGAAGCCTGCCAGTACGGTGTGGTCCCTGTTGAAAATTCAACTGAAGGCTCCGTCAGTCATACGCTCGATACCTTCGTGAATTCGTCTTTAAAAATATGCGGAGAATGTGAACTACAGGTTCATCACAATTTCATGGTCTCGAGCGAGGGGCTGATCGAGAGAATTTACGCGCACGAACAGACGTTCGGCCAGTGTCGAAAGTGGCTAGATTCGCATTATCCAAATGCGGAGAGAATTGTTGCCAGTTCGAACGCGCAAGGAGCGAGGCTTGCAAAAGAGGATGCGAGCGCAGGCGCGATTGCCGCCGAGGTTGCGGCAGAGCTCTACGGCCTCAGAATCACAGCGAAGAAAATAGAAGACTCTCCCGAGAATACGACGCGTTTTTTGGTGATCGGGCAGGAATCGGTGGGTGCCAGTGGTGAAGATAAGACATCCATCATGGTCTCAACCAGGAACCGGCCCGGCGCTCTCTATGAATTACTAGAGCCCTTCCATCGACACGGCATCTCATTAACGGCCTTGGAAAGTAGGCCCTCCAAAACAGCCAAGTGGTCGTATGTGTTCTTTATTGATTTCGAAGGTCACGTGTCCGATCCTGCTGTGGCTGCGGTTCTAGAGGAAATTCAAAAGGGACCGTTAGAGGTCAAATTGTTGGGGAGCTACCCCAAAGCATTGAGCGTTTCATTATGAGTTTTCAATCTTATGTCAATCCTGGCATCGAGCAGATAGCGCCTTACCAGCCAGGGAAGCCCGTTGAAACGCTGGAACGGGAGCTGGGCATTAAAAATAGCGTCAAGCTCGCGAGCAATGAGAACCCACTCGGACCCTCAACACGCGTGATTGAAGCGTTGCCCGCGCAACTGAGTGAGTTGGCTAGATACCCTGATGGGGGTTGTTTTCTTTTGAAAGAGGCCTTGAGTCACCGATTTCAGGTGGATCCTCGTGCCATTACTGTTGGCAATGGATCAAATGATGTACTTGAGCTTTTAGCTCGTATTTTTCTGAGACCAGGCTTGAATGCTGTGGTCTCAGAGCATGCCTTTGTGGTCTATGGACTGGTGACCCTCGCTCAGGGTGCTGAGGTGAGAGAAATTCCAGCGAACAACTACGGTCAAGATCTAGAAGCTACGCTCGCTCAAATTGATTCGAATACGCGTCTCGTGTTTATCGCCAATCCGAACAATCCCACGGGGACTTGGGTCAGCCGATCAACCCTCGAAACCTTCCTCGATGCGGTGCCGTCTTCAGTCATTGTGGTCCTTGATGAAGCTTACTTTGAATATGTAGACGACCCAGAGTACCCCGATGGCCTAACGTTGATGCAGCGTTATTCGAATCTGGTGGTGACGCGCACCTTCTCTAAAGCGTATGGGCTTGCAGGGTTGAGATTAGGCTGGTCTGCAACACCGCTTGAAATTGCTGATCTGATGAACCGGATACGCCAGCCGTTTAACGTGAATGCTTTGGCTATGGCGGCCGGTCTCGTGGCATTGGAGGACCAAGCGCATGTGCAGGCAGGTATCGAGGCGAATCGAATGGGTCTCCGTCAAGTTCGAGCGGGCATTGATGCGATGGGCCTTTCAGCCATTCCTTCTGCGGGTAATTTTTTGACCGTTGAGTTTCGGCAGGACGCTGGGTTGATTTACGAGGCGATGCTGAGGGAAGGGGTTATCTTGCGTCCCGTTGGCGTTTACGGATTGCCTCGACATTTGCGCATCTCCATCGGCACCCACGCGGAGAATGATCGTTGCCTTCAGGCTCTAGATCGAGTGTTGAACGCCTGATATGGCCGATTCGATGCGGGTTGGAATTGTCGGTCTTGGGCTGATTGGTGGTTCCATTGCGGCTGGGCTGAGATCTGCGGGGCAGTACGAGATTCACGCTCATGATCTCGATTCATCGGCTCTGGTTCTCGGAGAATCGATGGGCATCGTTGATCGGATCCATCCAACCCTAGATACCCTGGCCTCAGTCGCTGATGTATTGATTTTGGCTACACCCGTGAGAACGTTGCCGTCGATATTGCCGCATTTGACACAGTTTGAAGGGGTGCTGACCGATGTGGGTAGCGTCAAGCAACCGATTGTCGATGCGGTGCTAGTAAATGCCCCACGGCTAGCGCAGCGATTGGTCCCTGGGCATCCGGTGGCGGGCTCTGAGCGACATGGTGTTGACGCCGCGGACCCCAATTTATTTCGGCATCACAAGGTCATTCTGACCCCGTTAGATGTGACTCAAGCAGACGCGCTTGCGCGAATTCAAACGATCTGGATGAGCCTCGGTGCCGAGGTCGTTCAAATGAGCGTCGATCATCATGACGACGTTTTGGCGCAGACGAGTCATTTGCCCCATCTTTTGGCCTATACCTTGGTCGACGTCTTGGCAGGATTTGGTGATGAGCGAGAGGTATTTGAATACGCAGCAGGTGGATTTCGAGACTTCTCTCGCATTGCCGCCTCAGATCCCGAGATGTGGCGGGATATCTTTCTAACGAACAAAGATGCCTTGTTGCGACTAATAGAGACTTTTATCGCGGCGCTGAATCAAACATCCAAACTGATCGAAGCCGAGGATGCGGAGGCGTTAACTGAGCGATTGACTCGAGCGAAGGCGGCTCGAGACTATTTCACGTCCATCCAGCCCAAATCCTCAGAAAGCTGATCGCTTTCCATGGTCGCCGACCGTTTACCGAAAGGAAGCCCCGTATGAATACAGCTGATGCGAGGGTGCCCGTTGTCACCATTGATGGCCCCAGCGGGTCCGGCAAAGGGGCAGTGACGGCACAAATCGCCGAATGGAGCGGTTTTCACGTGCTCGACAGTGGTGCGCTTTATCGACTCGTTGGTCTAGCAGCAAGGAGAGCCGGCGTCAGTTTGGATGATGAACCCGCGCTGACGGGGATCGCGACGCATCTCGATACCACCTTTCGCCCGGAGGCCGGCGAGGAGGACTGGGCGGTCTATCTGGGCACCGAGGTCGTGACGGCACTCATCAGAAGCGATGAGGCTGGCGTAGATGCGTCCCTGGTCTCACAGTTTTCGGGTGTGCGTGGGGCGTTGATTGAGCGACAGCGTGCGTTCAAAGCCGCGCCCGGACTGATTGCAGATGGGCGAGACATGGGAACCATTGTTTTTCCTGATGCCACGCTCAAAATTTTCTTGACAGCGAGCGCCGAGGAGCGGGCGAACAGGCGATATAAGCAGTTGAAAAATAAAGGAATGGATGTTAATTTTGCCGCCCTTCTGGAAAGCATCCAAGCAAGGGATGTGCGAGATATGACGCGTTCCATCGCGCCGCTCGTGCCAGCAGAAGATTCAGTCGTGATTGATAGCTCTGACTTGAGCCTGCCTGAGGTGGTTCAGAGCGTACGATCATTGATGATTGAACGGTCCATTGTGTGAGCCAACCTTTCTCGCGGAGTGGACAGATTAACCATTAGCCCTGACTCGGTTGGAAGTCAGTGGAGGCATTGCCTCAAGGATATTTTAATGAGCGAAAGTTTTGCAGAACTGTTTGAAGAAAGCCTAAAAACTGTTGAGTTGAAGGCTGGGTCCATCATCACTGGTGTGGTGGTTGACATAGATAGCGAGTGGGTCACCGTCCATGCGGGTCTAAAATCTGAAGGGGTGATTCCAAGAGCCCAGTTTTTAGATGAAAGTGGTGAATTAGAAATTGAAATCGGCGCCACGGTCAAAGTGGCTATGGAGACCGTGGATGATGGCTTTGGTGAGACTCGATTGTCTCGTGAGAAAGCCCGTCGCAATGAATCTTGGGAGATGCTAGACAAAGTCTATACCGATGGTGAGACAGTCAAAGGCCTGATCAGTGGCCGAGTCAAAGGCGGTTTCACAGTGGAGATTAAAGATATTCGCGCCTTCCTACCTGGGTCGCTTGTCGATGTTCGACCGCTCCGAGATAACGAGCAGCTGGAAGGTCAAGTGCTCGATTTCAAAGTCATTAAGTTAGATCAGAAGCGAAACAACGTAGTGGTTTCTCGACGAAGCGTTCTTGAATCAGAGAACAGCGAGGAGCGAGAGAAGTTGCTCAAGAATCTTCAGGAAGGCCATGAGTTGAAAGGGATCGTGAAGAACCTCACTGACTATGGCGCGTTTGTTGATCTTGGCGGTATCGATGGCCTGCTCCACATCACGGACATGGCGTGGAAGCGAATAAAGCACCCCAGTGAGATCGTTGCTGTGGGCGATGAGATCGACGTCAAAGTGCTCAAGTTCGATCGTGAGCGCAATCGAGTATCTCTAGGCCTGAAGCAATTGGGTGAAGATCCCTGGCTTGCCATTACCCGTCGTTACCCAGAGGGAACGAGAACGATGGCGAAGGTCACAAATCTGACGGACTACGGTTGTTTTGCTGAGCTCGAAGAAGGGGTTGAAGGTCTGGTTCACGTCTCGGAAATGGATTGGACCAACCGCAACATTCATCCCTCGAAAGTGGTTCAGGTAGGTGACGAAGTTGAAGTGATGGTGCTCGACATTGACGAGGACCGTCGCCGGATTTCCCTTGGCATCAAGCAGTGTAAGGGCAATCCCTGGGAAGAATTCGCAGCGCTTCACGGTAAAGGCGATCGAATCAAGGGTTACATCAAGTCCATCACTGACTTCGGGATCTTCATCGGTCTTGATGGCGAAATCGATGGTCTCGTTCACCTGTCTGACATCTCCTGGAACGAACCTGGAGAGCAAGCGGTGCGCAATTTCACCAAGGGTGATGAAATCGAAACGGTGGTTCTGGCGATCGATCCAGAGCGAGAGCGCATTTCACTTGGTTTGAAGCAGCTTGAATCAGATCCGTTCTCCGACTACGTTGCTCAAAACGAGAAGGGCACAGTGGTAACGGGCACGGTGAAGGAAGTTGACGCTCGTCAAGCCGTTCTGACTCTGGCCGAAGAGGTTGAGGGCGTACTGAAAGCCTCAGATATCTCGATCGATCACGTCGGCGATGCTCGAACGATGCTCAGCGTAGGTGACAGCATTGAAGTCAAGATCGTTGGCGTAGACCGGAAGACGCGAAGCCTATCGGTCTCGATCAAGGCGAAGGATATTGCCGACGAGCAAACCGCAGTGCGCGAGCATCGTGAGCGAGAAGTTGCAGCGGTGACGCCAGCAACCCTTGGTGACTTGATCAAACAGGAGCAAGATCGAGCAGCCGCGGACGGAGACGCTTAAACGTCATGACCAAATCTGAGCTCATAGAACGGCTCGCCGCGAGTCAGAGTCAGTTGACCGCCAAGGATATGGAGTTGGCGGTCAAGATGATTTTGGACCAGATGGCCGATTCGCTTGCTCGCGGCGAGCGAATCGAGATTCGTGGGTTTGGAAGTTTCTCCTTACATTACCGAGCGCCCAGAATTGGGCGCAATCCCAAAACCGGCGAGCAAGTCGCGCTTTCAGGCAAGTATGTTCCACACTTCAAGCCAGGCAAAGAATTAAGAGAGCGGGTTAACGAGAGTTTGCTTGGAAGCGACGCCAGTACGCCGATGGATACAGACGCCAGCAACGAGTGGTAGAAAAACAAACTGCTCGCCCTGACTCTCTTGAGTAATGCGCGCTTCTTGGACGCTTTGTTGTTCGAACGCATAGGCCACGTTTTAATTTCCTGACATCCTAATGAGGATAGGTTGATGCACTGGGTTAAGAGCTTCATCGCACGGCTCGCGCTGCTGGCCCTTTCTGTTGTTGCCTTTGTGTTGGCCAGCGAAAACAGTGATCCTGTGGCCTTGAGGCTGCTAGATTTTGAAAGCGAGGCTTGGCCCATCTCTTGGTGGATTGTGCTTAGCTTTTTTGTTGGGGTGTTGGTTGGTCAGGTTTTCTCAAGTGCGTCACGTTGGCTGTCTCGGAAATAGGGCCTTGAGCCGACTGATGCGTTTAGTTGAATCTCTTTCGCGTCGAGTTCCGGAATGAGCGAACTCGGACTAATGCTGTTATTCATGGTTGCGCTAGGCATCGGCTGGGCTCTGGGCCGACGTGAGCGAAAAAATTCAAGATCCTATGAACTTGGTCTGAGACACCTTCTCAACGAGCAGCAGGATGAAGCTGTCGAGACGCTGGTCGAAGCTTTGAGAGTAGATCAAGATAACATCGACACCCATCTTGCCTTGGGCGGGTTACTTAGACGCCGGGGTGAACTCGAGAAAGCGGTGTTCGTGCATGAAAACGTCCTGAGCCACGCGCGGTTAGATCAAAAAACTCGCCACGAAGTTCAAATTGAGTTGGCAAGAGACTACTTGCAAGCGGGATTGCTTGATCGCGCGGAAGATATGTCTGTGTTGCTCGCGAAGGAGAACCCTCAGTTCAAGAGAGATTCGCTTCAAGTCACGCTTCAGGTTTACGAGCGTGAGCGCGATTGGCTGCGTTGCATCGAAACAGCAAAGAGCATTACCGGAGGCGAAAAAGAACGTCGGCTTGAAGACGCTATTTCTCACTACTACTGCGAACTTGCCGAGGAGCAGATCGAGGCTAAGTCCATCGAGGCGGCGCGGGCATCAGTGGTGGAGGCGATTGGTCATGCTTCGGATAATCCCCGCACGAGCCTGATTTTGGGCAGGTTAGAGATGGCCTCGGGTAATGCTGTCGCTGCCATTACGGCGCTCGAGAGAATCATCGAGCAAAATCCCATTTATGTCGGCGAGTCTCTCTCGCTATTGAAATCCGCCTACGAGCAAGGTGAGCAATCCATTGTCGGATACGAGGCTTATCTTAGGGCGTGTGTAGAGCGTGGACCGTCGATTTCCGTAGTGCTGGAACTAGTCGACCGAATCAAAACCAACGAGGGCGCGCTCGCGGTTTCTCGTTTCATGGCGGAGCATCTTCGTTCGAACCCGACAGTTCGTGGACTGATCCATCTGATTGATCTCCATCTTTCAGCTGCTGAAGGGGAGACTCTTCAGTATCTTCAACTCTTAAAAGATTTTGCCGAAGCGCTGGTTCAAGATAAGCCTACGCATCGCTGTGGTGAATGCGGTTTCGAGGGGAAAAGGATGCGTTGGCATTGCCCGAGTTGTCGAAACTGGGCCTCCATTGAGCCGATTTTCGGCCTCGAGGGTGAGTAATTTCGCCTTGCGTTACCAACATTGTCTGTGAAGCCTCCTAACGCTTCGCGTACATCGCTTTTTTTATAACTTTCTACACTTCCTCACCGTTGTAGCCAACGAGTCATTGGTCGTCTTTTCGTCTGCTGAACCCATCGTTAGATGAAAGCTTTAGTTTCTGGGCGCGGAGATTGACTTGGTATGGCTCACGACACGGTGTGATTTCCCTAAAACAGAGAGGATGACTATGTTGAGAAAAATAACGAAAGGCGTTGTGGCATTTGTGCGAGTCACCGGGCAGCAAATGATCGGTTGGGGCATAGCGTTGCTTTTGTCCCTAGGGTTTGGCGTTGCAACCGCAGCCGCGAGCGAGATCTCGCTATCCGCTGGCAGCGAATTGGCTGAAGTGACCGCCGATATCGAGATCGTAAATATTAATGAAGCAGATGCAGAAACGATCGCCAAGCAACTGGTGGGTGTGGGGATGCGGCGTGCTGAGGCCATCGTTGAATACCGTGAAACCTACGGTCCTTTCTATTCTGCGGAAGAACTCAAAGTGGTCAAAGGCATCGGGCGCGCGACCGTCGAGCGAAATCGAGATCGTATTCGCATTAAATGAAGTGAGCGTACTGCGCTTTCCTCACGGCTGACCAGGTCGATAGATGATGTCGGCCTGGTCATGGGGCCGGGGCGCTTGACCTCGGTCCCTTATTCCATTGATGAGGGTGTCAAGCCAAAGGCTGATGATTGCTTAAGGCTTGTGTCACCGACCATGCGAATACCATCTGGATTGATGGTTCTTCATATCACGCTCGATCCAGCCTTCGACCAAATAGCGTTTGGTGTTGGCTTTCATCAGCGCGAACGGCGCTGTTTGAGGGCCCTGTCGGAAGACAGAGGCATCAGCCCGCACACGTCAAGTGCATCACGGGAAGTGGCGTTAAGTGGGTGGGTGGTTTGATCATCGATCTTCTAGCCCTCTCAGAGGCGCGATATTGGCTGAAACGCCCAATCCAAGCCAGTGCTGCATCCGAGGTGACAGATCCCGCTGAGACGCTTGCGATAACCCCACACTATGATTCCACTGGGGTCTAATAAACGCGCGAGAATAGTAGCCGAACAGCAATGCGCGCTCTTGATCCGTGGTGACATTTTTTCCCGAGGTGTGCCAAACGCGACCGTCCATCGCGATAACGCTGCCGGCAGGCGCTTCAAATGCGGTCATCCTATCTGCGATATCCCTCGGGACCTCGCTGAGGCGCTGAAATCGATGACTCCCGGGTAAAAAACGAGTGCCACCGTTGTCCTTCGTTACGTCATCCAGGCACCAGATGATGTTCAGACTCCAAGGTTCCAGCCAAGGTTCAGGAAGCACGATGGATAAGTCGGAATGGATTTTCATCGAACCGCTGCCGGGTTTGGCGATGTTGGCCGTGAAATTCGAAATGATGAAATCGGGTCCCATCAAGAATTCTGCAGTTGCAATGGCTAATGGGTGTTGGATCAACTCGAGAAAGATCGGATCCAGATCCATCAAGTTAAAAACGCGGACATTCCGTTCGTTGGGATCGAGCCCCTCGATGTAAGTCGGCACCCCACGACGTTCACTTTCCTGCGCGGCGAGCACCAAGCGCTTTCGAACGTCAGCAACTTGTCTTTTAGAGAGCACATTTTCAATGATGCTGTATCCATCTTTTTGAAGTTGTACTTGATGCGAAGCTTTGAGCATGATCTTTTTGAGTTGGGTGAGTTCGTCCCGAGCATAATCATGCTCCCTGAATGAGATCAAGAGAACGGTGTGCTCGGATATCTATCCAGACAATGTGCACGGGGCCACGGGGCAAGTGGATAGCAAAAAAGCAATGAGCGTCCAAGCTACTGCTGCTCCTCGGTGCAAAATCAGCGTGATCAGTTTTGATTGCTCAGTCTTGATCCTCGTGGTGATCAAGACCGTGACCCACAGTCGTTGAACGGCTTTCACGGGGTACCGGAAGGCGTCAGCGGATGGTGTCTCGGGCACTTGCTGCGAGGGAAACTATTCCCCGATCCAATAGGTTCTTTTAAGGGTGACTTTGAAAGGTGTAGGAAATCATTGTTGAAGATAAGGGATTGCGAGCGCATGCTGTGAGAGCTCAGTGCGCAGAAGGGGAGGCAACCTATCGTTTTGCTCCCGTATCTGGCGGCGAGGGCTTTTTGAGAGAGTTGATGCGAGCAGGAATGGAGACCCACTAGCTATGAATGCCCTACCGCCGCTAACAACCAATCTTGAAGATGCGAAAGCCCACTTGCATACCTACGGCATGGCATTAATCGCCAACCAAGTGAGCAGCGAAGCGCTTGCGAAAGCCAGAGAAGCCACTTATGACGCGGTTGAAGAGGATGCGCAGGTCGGCCGTAAGGCAGATCGATTCGGACTGGATTATGGCGATAAGAATCTTCGGGTTTGGAACCTATTGAACCGAGCCCCTATCTTCCAAGATCTTGTTCAATCTCGTGAGGTGATGGTGTTACTGCAATATTTGTTGGGTTGGCCAGCGCTACTGGGAAACATTTCAGCCAATATTGCTCAACCTGGTAGTGATGGTGGCGTTTGGCATCAAGATCAGTTGTTCATTCCCAGGCCTTGGCCGGATGAGCCCCAGGGTATGAACTTCGCTTGGTTGCTCGACGACTTTACACTCGACAATGGCGCGACCGAGGTCATACCGAAAAGCCACCGCGAGTCGGACGCTTTTGATCAGGCCGCGCTGGATGATCATGCCGTTCCAGTGGTTGCACCCGCAGGCACGATGATGGTGTTTGAAAGCCGAATATTTCATCGAACAGGTAGAAATCGATCAACTGCACCACGAGCGGCACTCTTTGGTTGGTACACGAAGCCGATTTATCGCACTCAGGAAAACTGGTTTTTATCGCTAGACCCTAAGATCGTTGACGAGGCCAGTGAAACGCTTTTGGTGCTCCTTGGGTATAAGTCGCAGGGTTTGGGTCTCGTCTATGGCCGCTCCCCCAGATAGAGCGTTTCTAAGATTAGACCGATTGATCAACCTAGAGGGTCCAGAGTGACGTTTCAAAGAGGCTGTATTGCAGGGCCCAACTCGCGAGGCGGTCAAGAGGTTAGCGTTTGTCTAATGAGAGGGTCGCGATGATGAGTCGCCCTTGGTTTCTGAGCCCGCCTTGGCGGCTTTTCGCAATTCGGGATGCCAGCGTTGTTCTTATCTCCTTGATGTGTTGGATGAGCGCGTCGCAATTTGACCCTCTGGCATGGATAGCCGGGGGAGGCCTTGCTCTCTCGGCTTATCTGTTTCATGAGTGGTCCCATCTATGGGCTGCCCACCGGGTGGGAGTAGCCGTGCAACCGGCCAAAAAGTGGTACGCGCTGTTCTTATTCAATATGTTGCCAAATGGGATTGCCCGCGAGGCTTTTATGCTGATCTCTCTCGCGGGGTTCGTTGCAACCTTGGTTTATCTGTTGGTGTTTCTTTCTTTGCCGAGGTCTGCCAGCACGCAAACCGCCCTCACGGTGGCGCAGGGCCTTGCCACCCTGACGTTGATCTTCGAGGCGCCGATTGCCCTTTGGGCGATGGCGAAAAACGCAGTGCCCCCCGTGAATATTCCGGGTTTTGATCGGTTTAACTGATCATCTTCGAGGGGATGGTGGTCAGCTCGGGTCCGTCGGCTGACTTTGACGCCTAACATCAGACACTTCCTGAGAGAGACTCGATTGATGGCCAACGGGTTTCACTCCTGTGATTGAGAAGGATCAAAGGCACTGTGCTCGGAGGGTCTAATTGACGCTGTTTCGTAAGTATCTGTTTTTGAATCGGTCAGCGTATGCGGCATCGTCAATTGAAGGTGGTTTCTGTTTGAACGAGATGATCCTCCAGGGTTGTCGAGTAGAGGGTTCGAGTGAGCCTAAACAAAGTGGTCTCAATGACGTGCGGAGTCGGTGTTCCCGCGCTGGACAATTCTGACCATCAATGCTCCTATCAAAACCCAGAACAAGAGGAGAACGCCCATGATCGTTGTGAATGCTGTGATAGAAACCACTGAAGACAACATCGCTGCACTTAAACAGGCGATTCAGGTGATGGAGGAGAAGAGCCGAGCAGAATCAGGTTGTCTCGATTACACCTTTTCTGTCGAGTTGAACAACCCAAGTGTGATGCGAATCACAGAGAAATGGGTGGACGCGGCAGCACTCCAAGCGCACTTCGGCGAATCGCACATGGTGGATTTCAGAGAGGCGATGGCAGCGCATCCAGCGCGGTCATTGACGGCAACCTTTTACGAGGCAACGGAAATTGAGATGCCGAGATAGCCGGACCGGGCAACGGCTTAGGGGTTTGGCGTCGTTCAAGACTTGCAAATGAGGCCTTTGGAAAGATGAGAGGCAGTGAGTACATGCATAAATTTCCGACCGGGCTTGAGTCGCTACTGTGACGAGTCGATCAAGCATAAAAATAACCCCGCTGACCCCGCGGATTGGCGCGTTAGTCGAGGGCGTTGATTTTACAAAGCCGCTCACAGACGAGATCTTTGATGTGATCCACGAAGCGTGGATGAATCATCTCGTGCTGTTTGCGCATGGCCCCGCGCTCACACCCGAGCAGCATCTGTCGCTGGGTGAACGTTTTGGCCCGTTGCACATCCATCCGGCGGCGCCCTATGCATTCGGCAATCCCGCATTGATGCAAATCCACACGGACGCATCGTCGAAACGAAACAATGGCGAGGGCTGGCATTCCGATGTGTCCGCCGATTTAGAGCCACCCATGGCCAGTATCCTGCAGATCCATCAAACGCCTAGTTATGGTGGCGATACGCTCTGGGCCAATATGTATCTCGCCTTTGAAATGCTTTCAGACCCGATGCAACGAATGCTCGAGGGGTTAAGCGCCACGCACAGTGCGAATTACGACGGCTATTACGGGGATCATCAGCCTCAGCGGGAGAATCCAGTAGCCACGCATCCAGTGGTTCGAACACACCCCGTAACGGGCCGATCAGCGCTGTTTGTGAATAGTGGATTCACCAAGCGAATCGAAGGACTCACGAAGGGTGAAAGTGATGCCTTACTCGATTATCTGTTTGAACACATCAAAAACCCCAATCTTCATTGCCGGTTTCAGTGGCAGGAAAATGCGATTGCGATCTGGGACAACCGATGCACACAGCACATGGCTGTCTGGGATTATTATCCCGAAACCAGGCGCGGGATTCGTGTGACGGTGAGGGGTGATCAACCCTTTTTTAAATCGCGAGGCATTGAGAGCTAGGGGCATCGCAGTACATTGCAGAGGGAATGAAGGGTGACAAACATTGTAATCGAAGGTGGACATCGGCTGGATGTCACCACGATGTCCGTGGTTCCAAACGATCGATTAGTCATCAGTGAGGGATTGATCGTCGAAGAAGGCGGTCAGATCCCCGAGGGTGCACAAACTGTCGATGCCTCAGGTCAATTCCTCATGCCAGGATTTATCGATGCCCACGTGCATTTTCGACTGGCCACACTGGACTTTCGTCGAATGGCGCAGTGGACCGAAGTTCAATTCGGTATTGCGATGGCGCAATTGGTTGAAGCAACCCTGAAAAGGGGGTTCACGACGGTGAGAGATACGGGGGGTGATCTAACGGGCCTGATGCGAGCGATCAAGTCTGGGATGGTCTCGGGCCCGAGAATCGTGCAGTCGAACCGCTTTATATCTCAGACAGGAGGCCATGGGGATGTGGATGGTGGTGCCAGATCCGTGCCAGATTGCGCGTGTCAAATGTTGCATAGCGCTTTTGGCATTGTGGCGGATGGCCCAGATGCCGTTCGTAAAGCAGCACGCCACGTGCTGAGAGAGGGTGCGGACTTTTTAAAGATACATGTCTCAGGGGGCGTGGCAACACCCTCAGACCCCCTGGATTGCACGCAGTACACGGCTGAAGAAATTCAAGCGGTGGTCCAAGAGGCTCGCAACAGAAAAACTTATGTCACCGCGCACGCCTACACGCCAGAGGCGATCCAGCTCGCAGTGACCCAAGGGGTACGATGTATTGAGCATGGTAATTTGCTGGATGCGCCAACGGCGAGATTGCTCGCTGAGACGGGTGCTTATTTGGTCCCTACATTGGTCACGTACAAAGGGATGGCTGAGGATGGTCGTCGACTTGGCTTGCCCGAACGCAACTTGATCAAAAACGAACAGGTACTGAACGCGGGTCTCGATGCGTTAAAGCATGCTGACGCAGCTGGCGTGATGATTGGTTGGGGCACTGATTTGATTGGTGAGTCCCAAATTCGTCAGCGACAGGAATTCGCTATCAGAGCCGAAGTTCAGTCACCAGAGGCGATTCTAGACGCTATGTTTCGAGTTAACCCACAGCTCCTCGGCTTGCAGGGCCAAATTGGGTGTTTAGACCCGGGCCATGTGGGCGACGTTGTCATCGTTCGATACCACCCGCTTGAGTCCATAGCTTCGTTAGCTGAGGATGATGCGGTAACCCGAGTGATTCAGGGCGGTCGGTTTATCGATTGATCGACCGGAACGCTCAAACCTAGGACGTCACCGTGTCGAAGATAGGGTAGCTGTGCTGAGGATCGAGCAGCATAGCTTGGTACTCGGCTTGTAGCGCACAAGTGATGGGGCCAACAAGGCCTGACCCTACAGGTTGTTGGTCGAGGTGGGTCGCGCCGACAGGACCACTCATGGTGCCTAGCAGCATCAGCTCATCTGCGGAAGCCACGTCGAGCGGGGTGAGATCGGCTTCACACGCCTCAATCCCGAGTTTCTGGCAGGCCTCCAAAATCGCTTGTCGGGTCACACCTTCAGGGCAGCACCGAACATACGGAGTAAAAAGTTTGCCAGACCGAACGAGTGCCACGTGCGATGCGGGTGCTTCGGCGAGATATCCCCTCGGGTCATACATCAGCGATGACGTCGCGCCGAGCCGCTTCGCTTCGGCGAGCGCCCTTGAGGATGCGTTCTGATTATTGTCGTGGCTCGTTTGATCCACCATGTCGGGTCCGGGGCGTTTAAAACTCGACGTAATGAGCGATATGCCTTGCTCAACGTCGTAGACCCAGCCTCGATACTCAGGCATCACGATCAGGTGGGGTTCACTGATGTCACCCTGCCAATCAATGATAGCAGCCAGATCCATGCTGGCAGTCACCTGATTCCCGGGCGTCAATAGCACTCTTATATGGACGCCGTCGGTCATTTGATTTTCGATCAGCGTTGCTCGAATGGCATCGATGAAGTCGGCCTCGCTGGGTATGACGGGGAAATGGTTGATTGCGGCCGAATGCCTGATTTTTTCGAGGTGCGCTTCGAGCTTGAATATTCGATGATTGATGAGTCTTGGCGCGCTCCACACCTGTTTCCCATGAAGAAACCCGGCGTCAAACAACGACAACGCGGATTCGTACTGAGAGACAAAGCGGCCGTTAACATAATGCCTAACCGATTGATTTCGAGCATCACTGATCATGACAGGCCTCTGATTTTATGTTCGGCGATGCGCTGATAACTGGGTAGACAATATTCTAAGACGGGTTTCAGCTCATCTGGAATTCTGATGGTGCGTGCCTGATACGGTTGAAGGCCTTCCGTTGCAAAGACCGATTGATACCATTCATCAGCCCAAGCGCCATCATTCGGATGTTTCC